>CAUJKL010000478.1 GCA_963204995.1 Planctomycetota bacterium
CCCTTCTGTCTTGTATTTCAATGCTGTGATGCCTGGGAACGCAGGTGGACGGACTTCCTAGCGGGTGGGCAATCGCGTGTATCAGACGAACTTGCCGCTCCCTCGGACGAATTGTTACCGGATCCAGAGCTGGTAGAAACCTGAGCGGGCTACCGACACCGAATCTCCCAGCGACAACGGTCGAAGCCATGATTTCCTAACTGTACTGAAGACTCAAGAAAGAGCTTAACGAATGATGCCCGAACTATTCGTGCCGTGGCTGGAAATCGCGATCCTGCTCCCCTTGGCGGGCGTGCTACTGGTCTATGGCGTGCGTGATTTAGAAGAACGCATGATGCGGGCGATCACCATCTCGGCCTTGACGTTTCTCGCTTCGATCGGAGCCTGGCTGGACTTTGCTCGTCTGCGGACTTTTGAGGCGCATGACCACTGGAATCTGGCTTCCCGCTTATTCGGGGCGGACGCCGTGGTGATCGACGAGCTGAGTGCTCCTCTGATTCCGCTCGCATCACTGTTATATCTGTTGATCGTCATCTCTACCCTGCGTACGAAAGTCCGCCGGTTTCCGATGATCTTGACGCTTATCTCCGAGTCTCTGTTGTTGGCGGCTCTCAGTTGCCGCAGTCAGTGGGGGTTGGTCGTCCTGCTCGGGCTGCAGACGCTGCCGCCTTACTTCGAGCTCAAATCTCGCGGGCGATCGACGCGGATTTTCGCCATCCATTCGATACTTTCCATTGTCTTGTTGGCACTCGGCTGGGCTATGATCGATGCGGCAGGCCCGAAATCGGAACATTCGATCTGGGCGATTGGCATGCTCATCGCCGCAGTACTCATTCGTAGCGGCTGCGTGCCGGTCCACTCCTGGATGACGGATCTGTTCGAAAACGCCAGCTTTGCCACCTCGCTATTGTATGTCACACCGATGATTGGTGCTTATGCGACCGTGCGGCTGGTGCTGCCTGTCGCACCCGACTGGGCGCTGCAAACCATTGCACTCGTGTCGCTGATAACCGCCGTCTACGCCGCTGGCATGGCGCTCGTCCAGCACGAGGCGAGACGGTTCTTTTGCTACTTGTTCTTGAGCAACTCTTCCCTCGTCCTGGTTGGGCTGGAGATTGCGACGCCGATCGGGCTCACCGGTGGATTGTGCGTGTGGTTATCCGTCGGCGTGTCGCTGGCCGGTTTCGGTCTGACCCTCCGGGCGCTGGAATCTCGCGAAGGGCGACTGTCGCTCGATCGTTACCACGGCTTGTACCAGCACATGCCGACGCTGGCGGCGTTCTTTCTGCTCACGGCACTCGCCAGTATCGGCTTCCCCGGCACCATCGGATTTGTTGGCGCGGAGCTGCTCGTTGAAGGTGCCGTTGGCGTCTATCCGATTGTTGGCATGCTCGTCGTTTGTGCCGGTGCATTAAACGGCATCAGCGTCTTGCATGTGTATTTTCGGCTATTCACTGGCAAAGAACACGATTCAGCCATCTCGCTCCAAGCGCACTGGCGAGAAAGAGTCGCGATTCTGGCGTTAAGCGTGTTGATCATTGGCGGCGGGTTGCTCCCACAGCTGGGAGTGCAATCACGCTACCACGCCGCCACGGAAGTGATCGCGCGGCGACAAGTGACTCCGTCTCACACCGAGCATCATGCAACGCACGTTTCGACGTCGCCCTTACTCGTTAGTAAACAGAGAGATGACGAATGAGCCATCAGAGCGCTTCCTACGCCATTACCGTTCGCCTGCGTTATCCCGACGAAGCGGGCCGCTTGGGTCACATCACGACCGCCATCGGCGAAGCACAAGGTTTTATTGGTGCCGTCGATATCGTCAACGTTCGTGACGGGCTCATCACACGCGACATCACGGTCAACGCCACGGACGTCGAGCACGGTCTGCGGATTGTCGAGAGCGTCAAGCAGTTGGAAGGCGTCCGTATCGTCAATGTCTCGGATCGCGTGTTCTTGTTGCACCTGGGCGGCAAGATCGAGATTGCGGCCAAAGCCCCCGTGAAGACTCGTGACGATCTGTCGATGGCGTACACGCCTGGCGTGGCACGCGTCTGCCGCGCGATCTTTCAGGATCCCGAGTCGTCCTTTGCCTTGACGATTCGCAAGAACACCGTGGCCGTTGTCACGGATGGTTCGGCGGTGCTCGGCATGGGCAACATCGGAGCGCGAGCGGCGTTGCCGGTCATGGAAGGCAAGGCCCTGCTGTTCAAAGAATTTGGTGGAGTCGATGCCTTTCCGATCTGTCTCGACACGCAAGATCCCGATCGCATTGTGGAAACCGTGTGCCATCTTGCTCCGTCGTTTGGCGGTATCAACCTGGAAGACATCTCGGCTCCGCGTTGTATCGAAATCGAAGAGCGACTCATCTCGAAGCTTGAAATCCCTGTCTTCCACGACGACCAGCACGGCACCGCGATTGTCGTCTTAGCCGGTTTGACGAACGCGTTGAAACTGGTCGACAAATCTTTTGCCGGCGTCCGCGTGATCATCAACGGAGCGGGCGCGGCGGGTAC
>CAUJKL010000479.1 GCA_963204995.1 Planctomycetota bacterium
CCGGAGCATCGAGATCGTTGGGCAGTTGCAACTCGTAGTGAACTGTCTGGCCAGCACCCGGTGGAATCTGATGATTGTAAAGCGGCGTGAAGATGTCTTCCGCATTGCGACGATCGATACGATTTCCGTCCTTGTCTAGCATGAACACGTTGACAAAGTGAGACCACGGGTCGACCTCGTTTTGTCGAGTCGCATCCACAGCCCCGTTGCGACCGATGATTCGGTCACCGGATGAAACCGTGACATCGAGCCACACTTCGTTGGAATCGACCGTTCCTTGCGTGAAGAGATGTCCGAGCTTCAGCGTACGTATCACGGTCTCGAACAAGTATTTCTCGCCCGGCCTGAGAGTCGGTACTTCAGGCCGCAACGGCGCGATCAACTCGCCATCGATCTCGCCGCCCTGACGGACGCCGAACACGTCGACTCGCATCGCCCCCTCATTAAATTTCTCGTGTGCTGCGATCACATCCGGCTTGTCTCGCAACCAGGCCATACCCGTGTTTGCTGACGGAAACAGATGGCTATGAACGCTCAACTCCGTCGCGCCGTTAAAGAACTTTGCTCCGAAGTCGCCGGAAGCCGCCAACGGCATGTGGCATCCGTTGCAGTTATCCTGTGCTTTCGGCGGATAGTAGAAGCTGCGAGCGCCGTGCCCCGACACGCCGCTCAGTAAGTAAGGATCGTAATGATTCTGGCCCCGCAGAAATTCTTTGTAATGGTTCAACGCCAGCGGCAAGTGGACTTTGTGGCAGCTCGAACAGAACTCGGCCGTCTTGTGAAACGGCTTTAGAAACGTCCGCTTGTGGAATTCCGGTTTGGATTTTACCAGTTGATTGTTGATCCATTGCAGTGCGGGGTTCTCGCTATAAGCGAACGGGTAATGCAGAGGCTCTTCGATCGTGTAATCCGCGTTGCCGCGTGTGCTGTTCACGTTGGTGATGGCGTGGCACACCGTGCAGGTAATGCCGGCTTGCGATGTCGGATGATTGACGGTATCGAACTGCGGGTCGTCAAACGCTCCGCTGAAAAACGGCACCGGGTCGTGGCAGCCCGCGCACCAACGCGACGCTTGGACGTTGCCGTCCCGCTTCAAAGAGACTTCGCGGGTTCCAACGACACTGGCATGATACGGCGGATTGTTAAAGGAGCTGAAGCGGTGGACGCTGTCGCTCCAGCCGGCATGGACATCGGCGTGGCACTTCTTGCAGTATTCGTCGTTCATCAAGCTCTCGGCCGGAATGAACTTGCCCGTGGTGGTTCTGGCGAGCGAGGGCTCGAAGTACTTCACTCCAGATTCAGGCCCCTGGGCATACCATCCGCGCGGGTCTTGCGTGTGCAATCCAACCATGATTAAGACGACGAAGCCTACGGCCACGGCGTAACTCAGCCCCATTCGCCACTTGATTTTGGGGCCGGACAGGCGATGTAGCCAGTACAGCCAGGCGGTGATCAACGGAACGATCACATGCAACCAGTACACGGTCGTTCGAGCCAGTGGCTGCCTCAGATCGAAGCCAGCGATGCGCATCAAGAGTACACCGCTGATTAACACGACGAGGCTTGCGGCAAGGAGTATGTAACCGATGCGCACGGCTCGCCGATTGCGACGGTTACGTGCGGCAAGCATGTGAAACACGCCGAAGAGGACGAGCGGCACGATGAGAACGATGCCAAGCACCAAGTGTGCGAGGAACATGTACTGATAAAAATAGTTCTGATAGGTTCGGTTCTGTATCCACTCCAGAGCAGTGATGCTGGCGAGATAAGCCGCGTTGGCCCCGAGCAATGCGACGAGGGCAAAGATGAAGTACAGCAGCTTGCGAAGCCGCGGACTGACGGCCCGCACATATTTCTTAGGCGCACTCTGCGCTGCGAGTGCCGCCGGATCGATGGGAGACGATGTTTCCGACATATAACGAACTCCACGGGGATGGGGTGTCTAGGATTCGCGCACGGACAAAGGTTCGCTACCTAAAAGTCCATGTGGCTGATCGCGGCTGCGGCAGGTGATCTGACAACGCAACTACGATCAATTGGCCGCGCATGCCTTGCGAGCTATGTCGCCAAGTTGGTTCGCGCGCGAATTGGACGAGAAATATCCAAGCCTAGCAATGTGGAGGTCGTTCGAGTCGAAAGGGAAAGCCCGCGACGGCTCTCGCGGAAGTTTCTGCGACGTAGCAGCAGAAGGGCGAGGGAAGATGGAAGTCACTCACTCGCTGTATGTTGGCTCGCTCATGTTGCCCCGGTTCACTTTCGGTCGGCAACGGCGGGCTTGGTATCCGAGGCGATTGCCGACACTGTGGTCCGTCGCAGGGAGAGCGAAGCGGCGTCTGCGACGTGTCGGTGGCGGGTTCCTCGACAGCCAGTTCCAATTCGTGGTCGACGCCAGCCATGACAAGATAGTCACCACAAGACGCGTGCGTCTTCTCGACCGCGATCGCGCCGATAAACAGGCAAGCCATGACAGCAAGCCCGGCACGGAGCATCGCGCGCCAGCGGAAGGCGGTTGTGGAATTTGCGAATCGCATTTGGATGCTGCAAGAGGCCGATTGAAACTGGGGCCGTCGACAAGGCTTACTAG
>CAUJKL010000480.1 GCA_963204995.1 Planctomycetota bacterium
CCCCGCTTTCGAGCCGCACATCGCCAATTGCTCGAAATCTTGGCCGAGATGAACGAGAATGAAGCCAGTCCTGCGGCTGCTGTGGAAGCCCCGCCTGCAACGATCGTTGAACCGGAGGCCGCGAAATGAAAACGAATCGACTCGTCGTGCTGTTCTCGGTCGCGTTGCTGGTAGCT
Source organism: Planctomycetota bacterium (assembly GCA_963204995.1). Lineage (GTDB taxonomy): Bacteria > Planctomycetota > Planctomycetia > Pirellulales > Pirellulaceae. The sequence goes on from CAUJKL010000480.1 coordinate 177, forward strand.
GTGTGCGGTATCAGTCTCGGGCAACGATGGTATCGCGGGCGATTGCCGGACCCCACGAATCTCGCCGATCGCGGCGGAGTGCCGTTGTGGGATGTCGACCAGGAGTTCAAACACGACACGTTCATGTTTGTGCGAATCAAGTACACGTCGTACGGCAATCGCGACAAGTGGCAGACGGACTATCTGGACGCCGATGTAAACTTCTCGTTCCGATTGCAAGAACTGACGTCTTTGGAAGTCGATCCGAATGGACTCGTCTTGGAACTGACCGATCCGCGTTTGTTCGACTACCCATTCATTTACGTCGTTGAACCGGGCGACATGATCTTGATGGACGAAGAGGTCGTCGCGTTGCGCCGTTACCTGAACAACGGCGGCTTCCTGATGGTCGACGACTTCTGGGGCGAGGACGAGTGGTATCAGTTCTATACACAGATCAAACGCGTGTTCCCCGATCGCGAGCCCGAAGAGTTGCCGCTCAGCCACGAGATCTTCCACTGTGTTTATGATCTCGACATCAAGCCGCAGATCCCGAGCATCGGCTATTTGAACTCGGGCCGAACGTACGAACGTTGGGATGCGCAGGAACCTCATTATCGCGGCATCTTTGACGACAAAGGGCGGATGATGGCGTTGATCTGCCACAACACGGATCTCGGCGACGGCTGGGAGCGGGAAGGTGTCGATCCCAGATATTTCCGTGAGTTCTCCGAGAAGTATGCGTATCCGCTGGGAATTAACATCGTTGTTTATGCCATGACTCACTGAAAGGATGTCATTGGTCGTTAGTCGCTTGTCATTGGGATTTCACCAGTGACCAATGACTAATGACCAATGACTAATGACCAATGACCATCGACACCTACGAAGCCGAGCAACAAGTCGTCGAGCAACTGCGCGAGAGCCGCAAGCGGATCGACCGCGAATTATCCAAAGCCATCGTGGGCCAGGAGGAAGCCGTCGAACAATTGCTGATCAGCTTGTTCGCTGGAGGACATTGTCTTCTGACGGGCGCGCCGGGACTGGCCAAGACACTGCTCGTCCGTTCCATTGCACAGATTTTTCATCTCAAATTTCAACGCATCCAGTTCACTCCGGATCTCATGCCGGCCGACATCACTGGCACGGAGATCTTAGAGGAAACTTCCGACGGCCACCGTCGCATGCAGTTCGTCAAAGGACCGATCTTTGCGAACGTCATTCTAGCCGACGAGATCAACCGTACACCGCCCAAGACACAAGCGGCGTTGCTCGAGGCGATGCAAGAGCATCAAGTCACAGCTGCGGGCGTGCGATACCCGCTCGAAGAACCCTTCTTCGTGCTGGCGACGCAGAACCCCATCGAGATGGAAGGCACGTATCCGCTGCCCGAAGCCCAACTCGACCGCTTCATGTTCAATATCTATCTGGACTATCTGCCCGAAGACGACGAAGTGAAAGTTGTCTCACAAACGACGTCGGTTCGGCCGGAAACGATCGAAGCTTTATTCACGGGCGAAGACGTGCGGCGTTTTCACGAAGTCGTTCGCCGTGTGCCGATCGCCGAAGAACTCGTTCGCTACGCAGTTCGGCTGGCCGGTGCAAGTCGTCCTGGCCAAGCGGGCACGCCGTCCTTCGTCAACGATTGGGTCAGCTGGGGTGCGGGACTTCGTGCGGCCCAATATCTCGTGCTCGGTGCCAAGGCTCGAGCGTTGTTTGAAGGCCGCTCTCACGTAACGCTCGAAGATATTCGAGCACTCGTTCACTCCACGTTTCGACATCGCATCCTGATCGGCTATCGCGCCGAAGCGGAAGGCATCTCGGTCGACACGGTCATCGATAAACTACTCGCCACCATCCAGACACCACTCAACGCGTCGTGAAGGAAATTTAGAAAAGTAGGCCGGACCAAGGCTTTGCGCAGTTCCGGCAACCGCATAACAATTCCGCCGGAGCTGCGCAAAGCCTTGATCCGGCCTACAGTCGCAAAGAACAAATGGCAAACGTCCCCGATCAACAAACCGCCGCAGCTGAACCCACATCGAAACGTGTGGGCAACGCTTCGTTTGTTGATCCCAGTTCGCTGATGAAAATCAAGAATCTTCAGATGCGGGCCAAGGTCATCGTCGAAGGCTTCTTTAGCGGCCTGCATCGCAGTCCCTATCACGGCTTTTCGGTCGAATTCAGCGAGTATCGTCAGTACACGCCCGGCGACGATCTGCGGTATCTTGATTGGCGGTTATACGCTCGTTCCGATCGCTACTACATCAAGCGGTTCGAGGACGAAACGAACCTGCGTTGCCACCTGCTGCTCGACATGAGCCGCTCGATGGGATACGGCTCGCGCGGCTACGAGAAAGCTGACTACGCCAGAACCGCTGCCGCGACGTTGGCTTACTTTTTGTCACTCCAGCGCGACGCTGCTGGTCTGGTCACGTTCGACGAACAGATCGTCGAATATCTTCCGGCCCGATTCCGCCCAGGTCACTTGCATCGCTTGATGATGTGCCTCGAAAAGTCAGTGTCTGGCGTTGCCACCGACGTGGGGCCAGCCATTGAACAGATTGCGAAAACTGTGACAAAACGCGGTTTGGTGGTGCTGATTTCGGACCTTCTCGCACCGATCTATGCACTCGAAACACAACTTGGGTATTTACGGTCGCGCGGACACGATATTGTCTTATTACGAGTGCTCGATCCGACGGAGGTGACATTCGATTTCGCGGACCCAGCGATGTTCGAAGACGTTGAATCGGGACGCGAGCTGTATGTCGATCCCGAAGGAGTGCGAAGCACCTATCTAGCACGGTTCTCTGAGCATGAGCAGGCGATTCGAAAGACCTGCGCCAACTTGGGGATCGATTACTATCAGCTGACGACGGATCAGCCGTTGGAGTTGACGTTGTTTGACTTTATGCACGCTCGGATGCGTCGTGGTCGGCAAGTCTCGCGTCGGCAAAGATCTTCGCGGAGCGCGACATCATGAGTCTTCTCGCTCCGCTCTATTTTCTCGGCCTCGCAGCCGTCAGTCTGCCGATCCTGTTCCATCTGATTCGCCGTACGCCGCGTGGTCGGCAACAGTTCAGCTCGTTGATGTTCTTGACGCCATCGCCGCCACGACTGACGCGACGCAGCCGAATCGAGAACTGGCTGTTGTTATTACTGCGAGCGGCCGCATTGATCCTGCTGGCAACGGCCTTTGCACGCCCGTTTCTCCGCCAAGTCGCCAACCTGTCGCTCGACGGGGTCAGAGGGCGACGCGTGGCGATCTTGTTGGATACCAGCGCCAGCATGCAACGTGATGGCGTCTGGCAGCAGGCGATTGCCAAGCTGAATAACACGCTCGACAAGCTTGACGCTGCCGACGAGGTGGCACTGTACACGTTTGACGGCGACGTCAATGCCATGGTGCCCTTCGCTGGGCAAGCGTCGATGCATCTTGAAAAGAGTACGCAGGAAGTGGTCCGTCAGAAAGCCGCCGAGTTATCACCATCGTGGCGGCACTCGGATTTGGGAACGGCGTTGGTCACGATCGCCGAGGAATTGACCCTGTCGACCGATGAGTCCAACACGCTTGCCGTCGCACAGATCATGGTCATCAGCGACATGCAGCAAGGCGCGGATCTTAAAGCGGTTCAGGGATACGAGTGGCCGGAAGAAGTTCGCGTGTCGATCGAGGCCATCGAACCCGCCGATCCGTCGAACGGCACCCTGTCGCTTCTGCGAACGGAAGACGAGGCCGAGTCGACCGACACCGTGCGAGTACGCGTTGCCAATTCGGCCGACTCGTCCGTCGATCAATATCACGTAGGGTGGGCTGTGCCCACCAAGACCGACGCAGATGCAGATAGTGGGCACAGCCCGCTCTACAAGACAGTCCCGATCTACGTTCCTGCGGGGCAAAGTCGCGTCGTCCAATTGCCGCGAGCGAACGATCAGGAATCTAGCGATCGCTTGGAGCTGGTGG
>CAUJKL010000481.1 GCA_963204995.1 Planctomycetota bacterium
CAGAGAATTCAAGTAACATTGTCGCTCGGTAGCCCACTGGGCGACCTACCGTGTGCCGCCTACGTCTGGCCTACCGAGCGAAGTTACACGCGGCAACCGACCGTCGAGTTGCATACGTTTGGCTCGCCGCCTGTCCTGGAAGCGATCGTACAGTCGCTGTGTAAGGAAGGGGCTCGTTTGGCACAGCCCGGCGAGTTCACAATGCGAGCGTTTCTCGCAGGACGGTTGGATCTCACGCAGGCCGAAGCCGTACTCGGCGTCATCGATGCGACAAGCCAACAAGACTTGGACGTGGCGTTGTCACAATTGGCTGGCGGCTTGGCAACTCCACTGCATGAGTTGCGCGAGCGTCTAATTGATATGCTCGCGCACCTGGAGGCGGGGCTCGACTTTGTTGAAGAGGATATCGAGTTCATCGAACGGGACGAGTTGCTTCACGGAATCGACGAAGCGATCATTCAAGTGGAAGCCGTCCAACAGCAACTTCACACTCGAACCGAAGTCGACGACGCTCCCTATGTTGTCCTTGTCGGCAGTCCGAATGTTGGCAAGAGCAGTTTACTCAACGCTCTGGTCGCTGACGCGGCGGCAATCGTGTCGCCTGTCTCGGGGACGACGCGAGATTATGTGGCACGACGACTGACTTTGGGCGATCGCGATGTCATCGTGATCGATACGGCTGGTATTGAATGCATTGAGGCACTGATCGATATTCCCGCGGCGGCACAATCGCTAACTCGCATCAAACAGCGGCAAGCCGATTTAGTTCTCTTCTGCCTTGATGCCACAAGACCGCTGAGTGAATGGGAACACAGCGAGCTTCGCGCCGATCCAACAGTTCCCCGGTTAATCGTCTCGACGAAGGCGGACGTTGGCAATCATTCGCACTTTGAAGGCCCACGGATCGAAACCAGCAGCCATTCGGGACTTGGGTTGCAGGAACTGAAAGAAGCCATCTACAACCATGTTGCCGCCGACTCTTGCAACGCGGTCACGAGTACTGCGCTCCGCTGTCGTGAAAGCCTGCGTCTGGCGGGAGTAAGTCTCGAACAAGCGCGGCTGGCGGCACGCGACTCGTTGGGCGAAGAGCTAGTTGCAGCTGAGTTGCGAGTTGTACTCGACGAATTGGGGAATGTCGTGGGAGAGATCTACACCGACGACATTCTCGATCGGATCTTCAGCCGATTTTGCATCGGCAAGTGACGTTGCCGCCATTACGGGAAGGCGAAGATCAAACCGGCCGCCAACGCCACCTCCGCAGCACTTGCGTCCAGCCGCAGACGCGGAACATAGAGTGAATACGGGGCGTAGTCACCCGGTCGATAGTGGCCCAGTGTGTATTGGCAGTTGCGATGCCCTTCGGTCACCATCATGTAAGGGAGCAGTGGGACGCGACCGAAAAAGTGAGCGGCGGAGATTGCCGGCTGGATCAGCGGAACCTTGTACCCATGTCGTTCGAGATTGATATCCTCGAAGTACAGCGGGCGATGACAAACCGCCGGTGCCTCCCACGTCATCACAGTTTCCGCATGCGAGCGGCTGGTTCCCATTCGGTGAGCAACGGCTCCTTCGCGAGCAAACCTCGCAGCGGCAAAGTTCGTTGGTAACTCGCCGGCTTCCGGTTTTGTGCGAGCAGACAATGTTTCGATCGGCTTGAGGTCGAGGTCGAAAGCTTCAATCACTTCCAATTGCTGGAGTTGTTCTTCCGTCAGCGGTGGTTGCGACGCCGGAGCGGGCAAGTCCGAGGCGGACGGTGAGAACTGGAGAGCCGTAAGCAACGGTGTCACTTCAGCAAGTTGTATTACCGAACTTGCTGCCATCGTTGGCGATTGAGCAACGATCGGGTTACTGGCGAGTTCCACGATCGGTGACGACCGCTTCGTCAAAACTTTCGCAACGTCGATCACTTCTTCTCGCCGCACGCTTGGTTGGGCCGGCGACACTACTTCGTTCTTGGTCGCGACGGGATTCGTCTGTGCGATTTGAATGAGGTCGGAGACTCGCTGCGTACTTGGGTTAGCTGCTCGCTCCGTCGATTCCGCGTGCGGCAGGGCCGTGGTCGGCGTGGACTTCGGGCGTATGAACGAGTCTAGCGTAGTAACAATTCGTGTAGCGAGTGGGTTGTGTGTTCCGACAGGCTGCGTCGTTGGCACATTCGTTCGTTGGAGGCGATCCGTCCGCGTCGCTAGAAAGACGGTGCGATGCACCGCTTCCAAAACAGGACGCGGCGTCGCCGCCAACTGTGGTAGCTGATTCATCGCATCGGATGCTGGCCGAATTGGCTCGTAGACACGCACCACGGGAGCAAGTTTTATCGAGGACGCCTGGCGATTCGCAAGCGCAGCTTTTTGTTGTCGAGGTGTTACAGTCGCAGGATCGAATGGGGCGGCGAAACCAACTACGGGCCGCAAACTGCGCCGTACTGGCGCGACTTGCGAGGGCACTGTCGAAACTGAGGCAGTCGCCAAGGGGACCGCCTCCGCTTCCAGGATCAAAGTATCTGGTTCGTGGAGAGGCTGTGAAGAAATCGTGGGATAGGCTTCCAGCCTGTCATTTTCCCCGTATTTCTGACAGGCTGGAAGCCTATCCCACCCAATAAAATCACAGCCTCGGAGCGTACTGGAGGCTGCTTCGTTGTAACGCGGGTTGAGATCCACGACCGGAGCCAGTTTGCCTTCGCCACCATCAGCCAACACCGGGCTGGCAACCACCAGCACCGTGAGCAGATAGCGTGCGATTCGATGTCTGGCAGAATAATGCATGAGTTGCGTTCGATGGCTCGGGGGATCGTCGCGCGACACGGTCGAAAACGGAAGTCGTTATCTGTATCTTCGTCCACTCGTAGTTAGGATCTGCATAATTCCGGCGACCGGGACAAGCCTAACGACGATTTAGTTCAGAAAGATCGATACAATCGCTAAAGCTTGCCACGTTCGTGAACGCTTAGCCCGAATTATTCATCAGCCGCTTGGCGATAACGTAGCCGTGGGCCAAATAGCCGAAATCGCGGACAATGATCCAGCCGTGATCGACGACAAGGTCGCCTTGCTTTGAGGTTGTGAAAACAGCGTAGAGGTTGTGAAAAAAACGTGGGATAGGCTTCTAGCCTGTCATTTTCCCCATATTATTGACAGGCTGGAAGCCTATCCCACCAATAAAATCACAGCCTCGTAGGGTGGGTGAAACGCACCACAACCTGTCGCGGGTGCTACGTTCCACGCACCCTGCATGTTGTGTCGCTAGCAGCCATCGATTTGATCTTTTCACAGCCCCTTCGTGAATCCCTGAACGGAGAACGTTGAGGGCTCTGACCGTAACCCGAAGTGTAGGCGAGGTCGGCGCTAATTCCCGCCTCAATTCTTCGCTCGCGTTTTGGGTTACGATAGCGGCTGCTAGCGTCTTTCGTAAAGTTGCGATCAAGCCCGGCAATTGCTCACCCCGGCCAGCGAGAACTTACTCGTCGTCATCGCCCTTGTCTTCTTCATCATCCTTGGCCGCTGCCTTCTTGGCAGCTCGCTTCGCCGCCGCAGCCGCTTTCTTCTTCTCGGCCTTTCGAGCCTCGACTTCCTTGACGTTCGCCTCTTTAACGTCGGGATCCAGTCCACCGAAAGCTTCCTGGACTCGGCACTTGAGCTCCTCGAATTGCTCGTCCCCGTCAACTTTGACTCGAACGATCTTCGTCTCGGCAACCAGCGCCGGATTCCCGGCAACGCGGGCGAACTCCTTTCGACCAAGTAACACATTGGACATGTGCCGATCGCCAATACCTACCGCCATGATCACAGCGGCATCTGCCAGCGACTCCACGGTCGCATCATCGAAGGTCATCTCAATCATTGGGTCGCATCCTTTGGGGCAAATGTGATTTGTCAAATCAAACTCGGCAATATGCTACCGAGTGTCGACAATTAAAGTATTAACGGTGAATCGACTGTCCAAGCTCGCGAGAGAACCAGCCGCTACAACCTAGGCAGTCGCGGCTTGCCGGAGGTGGAGCCAAAGCGAGGCGAACCATCCACCTCAGGTATCGCAGAGGGTGCCTCCGTGGACCTACTGCGTCGCGCCAACGTGCTTCGCAACTATAAACTTACTTGGCAACCTCATGCAAGTGCCGATATAGACAGGTGTGAAGCTAATGCCCCGTTTGGCAAGGTGACCGTTATTGGGAGTGTCGACCCAATCGAAGGCTCCAATTCCAAACAAGTCAATCGGCCCAGACAGGCGGGGAAAAAAACGCTAACATTGAGTCGCGTAGAATTGACCGCAACTAGGCGAGAGCAGGCCGACTGGCGGTTTTTCTGGCTAGACCTAAGATGAGATCGAGAGTACCGACATGACGACAGAACCGACAAGCGACGAAGCGATCCAGTACCGATCTGAAGCGAACGAGTTTGCCAATTCGTTGACGCACGGAACCGGCATCTTGCTTAGTCTCGCGGGAGCCTTTGCCATCATCCCCGCGACCCAGGCGTCCAACCTTGGTGTCCAACTGTCGGTCGTCGCCTATATCGCATCGCTCGTTGCTGTCTACGGATTCTCGACGCTGTCTCACGCCATCCAATCGATGGAGGAAAAAAATCGGCTTCGCGCTTGGGACCAGGGCACGATTTACTTTCTGATCGTGGGGACGTACACACCCTTCATCGCCGTGTACCTTCCGCCAATGCGAGCACTTTTGCTCACGGCGGTGCTGTGGCTCATCGCCGGAATCGGATTCTGGCTAAAGGTCGTTGCCAATCATCGCATTAACGCGTTCTCCAGTTGGAGCTATCTTGCGCTCGGCTGGTTTCCCGCGATGGCCTTTATTGGACGTCTGCCGTATGGCTGTCTGATGTGGATGGGAATCGGAGGCATTAGCTACACGGTGGGCACTGTGTTTCTAATGCTCGATCACCGTGTCAGCTACTTCCATGCGATTTGGCACATCCTCGTGATCGCGGCTAGCGCGTGCCACTTCTATGCGATCTTCGCGTACGTCGTAGCCTAGCCGAGTCTCAGCTTAGATTAGCGTCGAACACACGCACTTTCGCCCAACTGTCACGGTTCGTGGCGATGAAAGCTTCATGCCGCTCGTGGACTTGATACTCGTCTTGTGCTTGGCGACTCTCGAACACCATCTGCAATGCGACGTGGAACTCCTTGTCGTTCACCTCGCGTGACAAATCGGGAACGCGCGTTCCAACTGCGAAGAAAACCGTGCCCGCATGCCCTGTCAAGTGTTCCTTACAGGAAGCGATCAATCGCTGAACCGCTTCGTCCGAACTATCCTTCAACGTGAAATAGACCATATGTCCAAGCATCATGCGCCGCGGCTGTCGGCCGCCTCCTCGAGTGATTAATCTTCCGTTGGTGTGACATCTTCTTCGGTGTTCGTTTCGTCGTCGGCTTCTGCGGCGGCGGTCTCCGATTCGACGCGATTGCTATTGGCATCTGGTGCGTTAACGGGCGGACGTGGAGCCGGTCGGTTTCGTCCAATGCGACCGTCAGCAGACTGCCGCTGCTTTCGGTTCAGCCCTGCGCTATCCATCAGTGACGAGCCCAAAATATCTTCGAGGTCGCCGCCGTCGGGCGGCGGCCCTACGGCACCCAAGTCCGCAGGCACATAGTTGATTACATATTCAAACTTGGCGACAGAGAGAACGTCGTTCGGGTCGAGACGACGCTTGGTGACGCGATAGCCGTTGACGCGCGTCCCGTTCTGGCTGTTCAAGTCTTTCACGAACCAATAGCCGCTTTCGAGAGA
>CAUJKL010000482.1 GCA_963204995.1 Planctomycetota bacterium
TCGATGCGCGCGGCGTCCTGCGGTGCCAGCTCGATCAGTAGGCCTCAACTCGCGGCTAAACTCTGTTGACAACATTCCTATGAACGTTATTTTGACGTTCAATTGAACGTAAACGGAGATTGAGATGGCGAAGCGAGGAGCGTTACCGAAGTCTGAATTAGAGCTTGCCAAAATCGTTTGGGATCTGGGCGAAGCAACCGTTCGGCAAGTCTTGGAAGCATTGCCGACAGATCGAGAGTTGGACTTCTGGACCGTTCAAACCTATCTGCGCCGACTCGAAGCAAAGGGGTATCTCGCGAAACGCAAGGACGGACGCAACAACATCTACCGTCCAGCCATTCACTCGACAACCGTCATCAGCGAGATGATGGATGACCTCATCAATCGCTTGTTCGACGGAGAAGCATTGCCGTTATTCCATCATTTGATCCGCGACCGGGGAATTTCGGACGCTGAAATCGACGAGTTACAACTGACACTTCATACTTTGAAGGCCGAGAGAAGGCGACTCAGTAGGCCATGACATCCGCTAGCAGCGATGGCGTTTAGGTCGAATCGCGAAATACGCTCTTGGTCGAATTGCATCGGTTCCTGTACTCTTTGCAAAAGTTACACGTGCTCGATGTTGTCGTGAGTCGACAGTCAGGCAGGACTCACGTCGGTTTCGATCGTTGAAGTTCAAGAAAACAGGTCTTTGCAGGATGCAACTCTGGTTTCTTTGAACGACGTAGCTAAGTCAGCTTCGATTGGTCCGCCGTTTGCGTTTTCGCAAGTGCAATCGATTCTGGCCGGTGATCGCAGGAAGCGATCGCCTCACCACCATCCTAGTCAATGGAGTGACCCGGAGCATGGAAGCTCGCCTATCTCGCACCGCGCTCATCGTGGCCGCGTTCCTATCGTTGAGTGCCCCGTCTTTGGGTGCTGGCTATCGCACCGAAAACTTCATCGTCACCGCGCCGACGCCAGACATGGCGCGCGACGTTGCCGAAACCGCCGAAAGTATGCGGCGTGATCTGGCGATCGAATGGCTGGGCCGCGAAATCACCCCGTGGCAAGACAAGTGTCCGATTACAGTAAACGTCGGTTCGCATCTTGGTGCCGGTGGTGCGACGAGCTTTATGTTCGAGAACGGTCGTCCGTTCGGTTGGACCATGACGATTCAAGGATCGCGCGAGCGAATCCTCGACAGCGTCTTGCCGCATGAGGTGACGCACACCATCTTCGCGACGCATTTCGGCAGACCGTTGCCCCGTTGGGCCGACGAGGGTGCCTGTACCACGGTAGAAGATATCAGCGAACGTCAGAAACAACATCACATGTTGTACGAGTTCTTGACAACGCACCGAGGCATCGCCTTCAACGAGATGTTCGCGATGACGGAGTATCCGAGTGACGTGCTGCCTCTGTATTCACAAGGCTACTCGCTGGCGCGATACTTCATCGCTCAAGGCGGCAAACGCAAGTTCATGGACTACGTCGGTGACGGGATGAAGTGGAATGACTGGACGCGGGCCACTCAGCAGCATTATGGCTATGGCAGCTTGTCCGAATTGCAAGTGACGTGGCTGGACTGGGTCCGCCAAGGCAGTCCCGAATTGCCGCCGCAACAAACGCTCGTGGCTCAACAGGAACCTGAATCGCAAACGGATCTCGTCGCCGTGACTGAAGAGGTTCCAGCGCAAACTGCGCCGCCCGTCACGCGGCTGGCCAGTGTAACAAGCAGCGACGAAGACGTCGCAGCAACAGCGGGCGGTTGGTACTCGCGGGTGCGTGATGAAACGATCGCTAGCCGCGACAACGTCAAACAGGCTTCCTACTCGCACGACACAACGATCGAGCCGGCCGACGACGAAACTGCGACAGCCGGCCAAGCGGTCTCGCGCCAGCAGCCTGTTGGTCGTCCCGGTCAAATCATTCTCGAATGGTCTCGACCCGCAGCAGCTCCGGTCACGCCACCGGCTCCCACTCCGCAACACCGCCTGATTCCTGATTTTCGAGGAACGTTTTGGCGTTAGACGATTCATGGTGGTTTGAGCAATAGCCTGAATGTGTCACATCGATTATTCTGTGCTCGATGACAACACGACTTGCCATGTGGTCCGGGCCACGAAACATTTCGACGGCGATGATGCGTTCCTGGGGGAATCGGCCGGACGCGATCGTTTGCGATGAGCCGCTTTACGCTCACTACTTGCAGGTCACCGGACTGGAGCATCCGGGTGCGGCGGAGACGATCGCCTCGCATGAGGCGGACTGGCGGAAAGTCGTCGCCTGGCTCACTGGCCCGCTGCCCGAGGGCAAGTCGGTATTCTATCAGAAGCACATGGCACATCATTTGTTGCCCAACATCGAGCTGGATTGGCTCGCTTCTTTGACGAATTGTTTTCTGATCCGTGAGCCTCGAGAAATGATCACTTCGTTAATCGAATTCCTACCCGAGCCGCGGGTCGAAGATACAGGGCTTCCGCAGCAAGTTCAGATCTTCGAGATGATTCGGGAACAGACCGGCAATGTCCCGCCGGTCCTCGACTCGCGTGATGTGCTCGAAAACCCACGCGTTGTACTGGAGAAGATCTGCGAGAAGGTGGGACTTGAGTTCTGTGATGCGATGCTGCAATGGCCGCCTGGATTTCGCGATACGGATGGTGTGTGGGCGAAGCACTGGTACGCTAAGGTCGAGCACACGACAACCTTTGCTCCCTATCGTGCGAAGCCCGATCCAGTGCCCGAGTCGCTACAGGGCGTCCTCGCCGAGTGCGACGAGCTGTACGAACAACTGTATCAACACCGACTCACAGCAGGTTGACTTCCCATGCTCCAGAAGTTTGACGAACGCAATCGAAACCTCCAAGTCAACATCAACGGCAAGCTGTCGCATCGGGACGAAGCAGGGATCAGTCCATTCGATTCGGTCGTGCAAGGCGGTGATGCCGTCTGGGAAGGTTTGCGGTTGTACAACGGCCGCATTTTCCGGCTGATCGAACATCTCGACCGGTTACGATCTTCGGCGTTAGCGTTGGCGTTCGCCGAGATACCACCGCACGAAGCGATCATCGCCGAGATCAAGAAGACGCTGGCCGCCAACAGCATGACGGATGGAGTTCACATTCGCTTGACGCTCACGCGCGGCGTCAAGGTGACGAGCGGAATGGACCCGCGATTGAATCAAGCAGGGCCTACACTGATCGTGCTGGCCGAGTTCAAGGCACCGGTCTACGACAAGTCGGGAATTCGCTTGATCACCAGTGGCATTCGGCGGCCAACGCCAGATGTCCTGGATCCGAACATTCATCACAACAACTTGCTGAATTCGATCCTGGCCAAGATTCAAGCTAACGTTGCCGGAGCAGACGACGCATTGATGCTCGACTCGCAGGGATTTGTCGCGGAAACGAACGCAACCCACGTCTTCCTCGTTCATAACGGAACTGTCTTGACGCCGCGGACAAACGCCTGTCCGGAAGGGATCACGCGCGACGTGGTGCTTGGTCTGTGCCGCGCCCACGACATCCCGCACGAAGTTCGCGACATCTCCCTGACAGAAGTCTTCCGCGCGGACGAAATGTTTTGCACCGGGACGATGGGCGAGTTGGCAACCGTGAGCGAAGTTGATGGCCGGAAGATCGGCAGCGGAAACGCCGGTGTCGTCACGCAGCATTTGGCTGAGCTATTCCGCGAACTAACAGGCCACGAAGGCACCGTCGTGGTATAATGCACAGCCGATCGAACCCAGGAGTGAAAGCTCTTTCAAAGGCGAAGGCAAACGCATGGTCAAGGCAGCGTTACAATTCGGACCCCACGACGCGGGCGTGCGGCTTACTGCTGATGAGTTTGCTGCGGCGAGCTACGAACCGCCATTCATTTATGAGCGAGTGAAGGGGAGGCTTGTCGTCATGTCACCGGCGGGTTCAGAACACCGATATGTATCGAGGCCATTTCGTCGCGTGTTAGGCGGTTACTGGAGTTCGCATCCCGATCTGATCGATGACGTCGACGTTGAAGGCTGGGTATCGACGAGCGACGAGGACGACCGGATTCCCGATATTTGTGTTTACCTCGCCGGTGCCTCGTCCGCGGAAACCGTGCCGCGTCGGGTGCCCGATTTGATATTCGAGTTTGTCAGTGCGAATCGATCTGACCAAGAACGAGACTATATCGACAAGCGAGCAGAATATCATGCGATCGGCGTGAAGGAGTACGTGATCGTTGATCGATTTAAGCAAGCGGTTACGGTGCTGACTTGGGAAGCAGAGGACTTCGCGGACAATTGCTTTCGCCCGGATGAAATCTACACAACCCCGTTGC
>CAUJKL010000483.1 GCA_963204995.1 Planctomycetota bacterium
CTATCAGCAGACATGGCGCGTACTCAGAAGGAGTGTGATTGCGAAACCATGTCACTCGGAAATCGCGACCAATACGACAAAAGCTACATGAAGCGTTTGCTATTGACAAGGCGAGTTCAAGAAAATCAACTGATCGTTTGGGCTGTGAATAGATTGATCCGAGTGACACTAACCAGTCACTCGGCTTTTTGTTAGGAGTCACTCGCCGTGGCTATCCGAACAGCTCTTCAAGTCGGGGCAGTCACTCAGGGGCACGGCTTAATCGTACTTGCAGACGACTACGGCGAACCAGTTCTCCAGATTACCTCAGCAACGGATGTCGGCCGCGTGGTCCCCGGAAACATTCCGGTCGCGAACACGCGCGCCGTGATCCAGACCAGTAGAGGCACAGTTGTCATGCGCACAGGACAGCAACTCGAACGCCGACCAGCAATATCAATCAGCTGCGATGGTTTCGTCGGGACGCGTTGGTCGTCCGTTCGAAGGCGTCGATGTTGCGTTGATCCAGATCGATTCCGCTATGCTATCGGTTAGTATGGGCTGCCACTCCGGTCGTCGCTTTCCGCTTCCAAATACCGAAGCTGCTCCTCGCCGCTCATCCCTTTGTAGTTAGCATTGAATGAGCCACTGCTGGAAATCGCAGCGAGAAACATCAAGGCGACGATTACTATTACGGCAATTACCAGGAGGGGGTCACCACTTTCGCGGCGTTTCTCTTTGGCTTCTTCTTGGCGCCTGATCTGGCGTATTCTCGCCCGCTCCTCGTGACCGCGATTCTCTTGATAACGGACCCAAAATACCTGCGGAATGAAGTGGTCATATTCGACGTTCCTGTGACTCCAGAAAATGTCTACGTTCATCGCGGACCAGATACCAGCCTGAAAAGGCGACACGTCGAAAGCACGTTTGAATGCAAAGCTCTGTGAGAGAGCCAAACTGCAACCGCATTTATTGCAGAACAGATCCTCTGAATCCTCATTTTGTGTGCGCTCAATGAACCCGCCTTCCCCATTGAACTCCGCGTTACAGATGCTACAGCAATACGTCCGGTTTACGAAATACTCAAAGGCTTGGTTAACTCCAGCTTCACCTTCAGCAGGTAACGGCACAGGTGGCAGTGGCACGGAACCAACGTCAATCCCATTACCGTTCTCCACAATCCACGGTACTTGAGAGGGGTCCAGCGATTCGAATCCGCGTTGGCGTCTGGATCGCATCGCCTGATCAAGATCTTCTTCAACAGTTCGCTCGGTATCGCATAAGATCTCTTTTCGGCGGCCGCACGATTCGCAGAAGACCCTTACATTAACACTCTCCGCGATAAAGTCGGTTGATCGTGCAATCCAGACTCGCTGTCCAGGAAAGATCAAGAACCCAAAATGGCTACCGTGCTCGATGCACACCGTTAAGTTGGTGGCCGTACCCCACTCATAGCATTTGGTCATAAGGAACCTCCACGTTACGTGCAGCTCAAACCGACTTTATTTCCAGGCGACGGTACAGGGACTTGATATCGCACGCTGGCGATCATCCTACCCCCTGGGGTGTGACTTGCAAGCAAGTTGCAAACTCTGCAGCAGT
This sequence comes from Planctomycetota bacterium, assembly GCA_963204995.1. GTDB lineage: Bacteria > Planctomycetota > Planctomycetia > Pirellulales > Pirellulaceae. Next base: position 1,582 of record CAUJKL010000483.1, read on the forward strand.
GGCATAGCTCGATCCAAGTTCAAAGTCGCGTGGATCGTCAAACCCCTTCCCGATCTCGCCACGCGGACACCTATATCTCGCTTCCGTTCCTGCGCTGACTACAACAGCACCTCGTCGGGTTGTAGACTGGCTGTTCGTCGCCCGCGACGTTAACCGACAACGAGTCTTTGAAGCGATCCAACCAACATGGCGTCTGCAAACGAATTAGCTTTTCGACACATAATCGTCCTTCCGATGGTCGAAGGAATTCACGCTGCTCTCGTTGCGTTCCTAAGAACATCAGAACATGGTGTGTGGACGGCAGATACCGAGCAAAAAAATGACGAGTTCAATATGCGTTTCATTCGAGGCAACTGGAAACAAACTCTATTTGGATCAAAGCGAGTTGCCGGATATGGAGGTGCTGACGGAGATGAAAAGACCCTAAAGCCAATGCTCCTGTCAGTTACAATTCGCCCCGCCCCGAACGAGCTGAGGATCGGCATTAATCATTCCGTCTGCTACCCAAAGGGGCTGGATCGCTATTTTCCGCTTGATGTGGAGAAGCACACTCGGTTCTGGCAAAGCCATGTCAGCGACGAAGCCATAGCCTTGAGTGATTATCTGCATCAATTCTACAGCCTAGAAAGACCACCGCTGATCGAATCGGTTTGAGCCGCACGTAACGCGGAGGTTCCCTATGACCAAATGCAAAACTTCGAATTGGCGGGGTACGAAATACCTTAACTAACGCGATCGTGCGGTAGGAGCGATTCTGTGCGACCGAATTTGCTTGCAAGGCGACGATCGCGGCAATAAACTGCATAGCTCACGAGACGAGAGCCTCGCGTCGCCTGAACCACGGTGCGGGGTTCGCCCCCCTTTCGTGACGTTCCGCAGAATGGCGCATTCAATCGATCGACGCCCGCTTCTTCGTTGTGGCAATTGGCGCTCAAAATCACTACGATATTAGGTGTATTCAGCGGCCTTAATGAACGCAATCAATCAACGGCTGGCGTGGGAGTAGCGGCATGGCAGACTTCTACTATCGATTGGACGAGGAAGTCGTCGGCCCACTAACTGGCATCCAGTTGCGCGAAGCAGCTTTCGCACGGCAAGTCGTTCCTGATACGCTCGTGGCAAGCAGCAAGTATGGCCCGTGGAGCGTCGCAGCGCAGGTGAAAGGGCTATTCGACGAACGAGGAAGACCACTTCCGCACCCGCCAGAAGCGCAGCGACTAATCGCAGAAGCACAAGCCGTGGATGCGCCAGTCCCCCCGCCGATACAGCTCGACGTACCATTGGCAAACTCCGTCCCGGCAAGACGCAGGCGGAAGCAGGTGAGCAATCCGATTCTCACGTCACCAACATTCGTCGCAACCGCAGTGGCGATAGCTTTCGCTGGTGCGATCTTCGGGGTGATCGCAGTTCGCACGAGTAACGAGCCAAAGCGCGTTGCGGCGCAGGCG
>CAUJKL010000484.1 GCA_963204995.1 Planctomycetota bacterium
GACCTTCCTGGTGCCGCCGCTTACTTGAAGGCGTTGAGTGACTCAGAACTTTCGCCGCAAGAACAGCTACACGTGCGAGCCGAGCGGATTCGATGGCAACTGGCCTCAGGAGAAGCCAGCGAAGCGTTGAAAGTTATCGCAGAAGGTCGCACCATCGCCAGTACAACGCTGGCCGAACTCGACTTCGCATTTCTAGAAACGTACGTCAGCCTATGGAAGTCCGCGGCTGACCGTCGCGAGCAAGAAGAAGCGGGCCGCTGGCGAGACAAGTCGATCGCTACCGCCAAGTTTGTCGAACAGGAGTACGGTGCTTACTGGGCACGTCGAGCGGAGCTCTTGCTCGTCCGCGTTGGCGCGGGGAGCGGTGATGGCAGCGTCGATATCTTGCGGCGAACGGCGGACGACTTGTATCGCAAAGGAAATCTCGAGGATGCCCTCCTGGCCTACGACAAAGCGGCGACTGCTGCCATGGAGGCTGCCGCAACCGATCAAAGCTTCGAGCTGGCGTACAAGGCGGCACTCGTCTTGCAGCAACAGAAGAACTATGCCGAAGCCGCGACGAGGTTTCAGAAACTAGCGATGGCTCAGAAATCGCACACACATGCAGCGAACGCACATCTGTTGGCGATTGCCAATGTGAGACAAGCCTCTGCCGCTGTGGGGAAATGGCTCGAATCTTACCCCGAGCTGTTGCGAGAACATCTTGCGAACTGGCCGGGCAGCGATTCCGCGAGTACGGTCGCATTTTGGCTTGGCGAGTTCGAGGCCGGTCGTCGAGCGTGGCGCGAGGCGATCGAAGCGTTTTCGAAAGTCAGACCCGAGTCGGAGAACTTCGCCAGCTCCGTGAAGGAGCTGGGTGAGTGCTGGTTGCTGCGACTGGAAGAGCTTCGCGCGAGTACACAACCGACGGCGGAAGAGTTGCAGCAGGCGGACGATGCTTTGCGCCAGATCATTGTTGGTGAAGGCGGACAACTCCCGACTGAGTGGTCGCCCGCCGCTCGCGAAGCTGTGCTCGCCCTGGCCAAGATCCGCCTGCGATACGGCGGTAGCGATCTCGCCAAAATCGAAGGCTTCCTCAAGTCATCACTCGCCGGATCGCCCGCACCGAGTGACGCGTGGCGAATCGCCGCCGAATCGGTATTGGTTGGCATCGTGGCTCGGCAGCCTGGTCGTGAAGCCGATGCACGCCAGATGTTAACGCAAGTCGGAGCGGCGTCGACGAATCAACTGTTTGCACTGTTTCAGCAGATCTCGCTGCTCATGGAAGCTGCGAGTGGTTCGGCTCAGATGGATCTCGCGAAGCTCGTCATCGACGTTGCCAAGCGACTGGACGCAAATCGCGATGAGCTTGCTGCAACGCAAAGTCTGCTGGTGGATCAAAGTAGAGCAAAAGCTCTGGCAGCAACCGGCGACGTGAGTGCCGCATTCGAACTCTTCTCACAACTAGCCAAGGAACATTCCAGCAACGCGACGGTCCAAGAAGACTTCGGTCGTTTCTTGCTCGACAGCGACGACAAATCCTACTGGCAGCAAGCTCTCGACCAATGGCGGCGCGTCGCAGCCCGCACTCGCCCCAGGACAGACCGTTGGTTTCACGCCAAGTATTCGGTCGCTCTTGCTCAATTCAAACTGAACGACAAACAAGGCGCAGCGAAGTTGATTCGCTACTTGCAAGCGACGGAAGACCTAAAGCGCAGCGGAATTGAAAAAGAGTTCGACGACCTGCTATCCCAATGCAGCCAATAAATCACCGCCTCCTACGTCATCGACGATCTTCCTACCTTCCTCGATATTCTTGAGCCGGAAGATGAAGGTAGGAAGATTAGGGGTAGGAAAATGGTGGCGACAGGACTTATGTCGGCGGACGGGGCGGTAAGTCTTCAAGATGCTCTACCAGTGTCGCATACGAGTTCAGCGTCTCGTTGAGCGATGCCTGAAGACGCTGGATGTCTGAGCTTTGTAAGTTGGCGGCATTCAGGATCGGCAGCATCCATGCTTGCATCAAATTGAACTGGTGCTGCAGGACTCCCACCACCTCTTTTGGCAGCCGATATTGCACGATGAGGCGGCGCGTCTCGTCGGAAATCTCTTTGGAGCTGGCACTCTCTTGCAGTTGCTTCAATAGCGGAGCGAGAGCTTCCGCCGAGAGCGCGGAGGATGCGTTGGACGATTGGCTCAATCGGTCAACACCGCTGTTCAGCATCGTGCCGATCGAGTTCATGCCGTTGTTGAGTGAGTGCAATTCCTCGACGACGCGAGCGACTTGCTGTTGAGCTTCGGCCGCTTCTTCGTCCGGTGCGGCAAGCTGGCCGATACCGTCCACCAAAGCGCGACGAATCGAATGCAAACCATCGTTCAGCGAGCCGAGTTGCACGAGGACTTGTGCGACTTCGCTTCCGGCATCCACACCTCGCAGCTTGATGTTCTGGGAAAATGTCCGCTTGATGTCGTCCCAGCGATTGGCTTCCGTCGGCGTGATGATGCCCATCAGCTCTTTGAACTTGAGCATGTTCGCTTCTTGATCCGACGTCAGCGTCTGGGCATCGTTCTCGTAGCTCGACAGGATCAGCGTTTGCAACTCCTTGTCATTCATGATCGGAACCACTTTCTCGGCGATCCGATTCATGTTGCGATACGACCCCTGCAGCTTGAACGGCGGCTCGGTGCGGTAGTCGTCCGCTTGAGCTGCCGAGCGAATGTATTCACGATTCACGGCCAACACGATGTCGCGGACTCGCATTAGCTTCTTCATGACCGCGACCATCTCGTTCAGCTCTTCGAGCGAGTAGTTGCCTTCGAGGTTGACATCTTCATGCTTGTCGTATTGGGCCAGCCGAATGACTTCGTACACGTCGGCCTGCGATCGGCTGGCCAATTTGTTGAGAATCGGGTTCGACGTCAGTGAATTTTCGAGATAGCTCATCTCGAACACATCCGCACTGTCGCCGATAATCTCGCCCAGGTTATAGACATCGGCTCGATTCGCGAGCATGTCTGGAATCCGAAACTTCTCGCCGCTCTCGGTGTACGGATTTCCCGCCATCACGACCGCGACGGTGCGACCGCGGAGATCGTAAGTGCGAGTGTGGCCTTTGTACACGCCCTCGATCTTGCGTTGGGCATCGCACAACGAAATGAACTTTTGCAGAAACTCGGGGTTGCAGTGTTGAATGTCGTCCACGTAGATCATGACGTTGTCGCCCATTTCGAGTGCCAAGTTCAGCTTCTCGACCTCTTCGCGGGCCGCAGCGTTGGTGGCTTAAGTCGGATCGAGCGAAGTGATGTGATGTCCAAGTGCAGGGCCGTTGATCTTCATAAAGATGATGCCCAGTCGATTGGCCAAGTACTCCATGAGAGTCGTCTTGCCGTAACCGGGCGGAGAAACGAGCAACAACAGGCCCATCAAGTCCGTCCGTTTCTGCTCGCCAACGACACCGATCTGCTTCGCCAGGTTGTCGCCGATCAGCGGCAGATAGATAGAATCGATCAGTTTGTTGCGGACGAACGATGTCAGCACGCGCGGGCGGAATTCCTCCAGCCGCATCTCTTCGCGGGCAGCGTCGACGATCTCCTTCTTCAACGCGACGTAACGTCGGAAGCGGGGCACGACATCCCGGTCGTATTGCTGGAGCTTGCGAGTAAAGCGATTGAAATGCAGGTTCAAGTGTGTTTCTGTCTTCAAACCAAAATGAATGTTGTAGCCGAACAGCAGCTTGCGACCGACAACCGTCATGTCGCGGGGCACGCAGTTATGCTCGGTCGTGATTCGAGCTGTCTCGATCAGTTTGGTCTCGATCGCCCCGAAAACACTGCGCCGCGCTTCGTTCAGCTGCGCCAACCGCGAGCGCATATCCTTCCCTTGCGAGGCCAATCGATTACGAATGATCTCGTAGGTGCCGCCTTCTAGCTCGATCGGCGACTCGGCGTTCGGGATTTGTTCAGGAGTTGGTTCGGTCATGTTGCCTTCGGCCCGAGGGGTCGGTACATCCCTTGCCGGGGCCGTAAGGCCCCGGAATCGTGTGGCTCGAATTCCTAAAGCCCCGGTAGGGGCGAAACAACGCGCGTTCGTTTCCGGGGCTTTACAGCCCCGGCAGCGGCTGTGTCAGCCCTGCCGGGCTTATCGATTGAGCACACTTCCACCTCTATCACTCCGACTCGTTATCGCTCTTCGACGCCACGCCGGCACTGTCGAGCTTCAACGTCTTCACGCGTTCATCGATCAAACCAGCTTGCGAGGTGAGGCCTAACAACCGTCCCAGCTCGTTGCGAATGCCGTCATTGCCGGCCAAGCCCATCATCTTGCCGATCAAGGCTGCGATCGACAGATCCTTGATGTCGTCCGTGCTCAAGTTCAACTCGCTGACCAACGACCGCAATCGATCGCGAAAATACTCGGGATTGCCGTTGAAGAACGTGTTCTTCACATCGGTCAGGTGCTGGCTGTTGTCAACGTAGCGGTCGATGACCTTGCCGCTCTTGACCGATTGAATCACGTGCTCGAAGAAATCGCTCTCGCCTCCGACAATGTCGATGCGCGCCGACTTCATGGCTTCGCCGACGATGCGCGATTGAGCTTCGGCGATCGGGATCTGAGCTTGGATCGCCGCGATCTCGATCTGCTTGTCTTTCTCCAATCGCAGCTTGAACTCTTCGTGTTCCTTGCCGACGCTGTCGAACAACTTCATCGCTTCGGCCTTCTCCTGGATGCCCTTCGCTTCGCTCGAGTACCGCAAGTGCAGGACGGTTGCTTCGGCGGTTCCTTCCTTCTCGATGGCGACGACCTTGGCTTCCTGGCCCTTGGCTTCGGCGACCATCTTCTTTTGCGTGACATTCGCTTCTGCTGTGCAGTGTTTTTCGATGGCGTCGGCTTTGGCCAGCATGACCTGGGCCTCGGCCAATCCGACGGCAGCTTCGTCCGCCGTCTTGGCTTCGGCCAACATCTTGGTGGCCTGCATTTGCTTTTCGGACGAGGCACGTTTCGCCTCGGCTTCGATTACGGCTTGATCGGCCAGCAAGGTGGCGGCAGCCTTCGAGGCTTCGGCGGCTTTGACTTCTTTGACCAACGATTGCTGAGCCGCTTCTTCGGCGGCGGTGATCGTGACCTTCTTCTTCCGCTCGGCACCGGCAAAGGCTTCGGTGTCCTTGATGCGTTCCTGCTCTTCGACCACGGCTCGCTCGACGACAACCCGCTCGCGGATCACTTCTTGGATGTTGCGGCGCTCGACCTCGATGGCCTTTTCTTTCTCGACATCGGCAACCCCGACCACTCGTTCGCGCTCGGTTTGCTCGAGCATGCGAACGCGTTCGACCCGCTCGATCTCGACGGCATCGGTGCGTTCTTTGTTTCGCTGTGCGACCAGGATTTGGCGATCCCGGTTCTCTTCCGCGATGCGAATTTCTTCTTCCGTGCGGATGCGAGCGGTTTCAGATTTTAAGCGTTCTTCCTCGCGCACTTTCTCCGATTGGGCGCGTTCGCGAGCGGAAATCTCGGCGATTTCACGCCGTTGCTTTTCTTCGGCTTCGGCTTGCTGTTTGTCGAGTTCCAGGATCGCTTCGCGCGCTTCAACGTCCTGTTTGCGAATCGTCTTTTCCTTCTCGCGGTTGATGTCGTTGGAGATAATGTGTTCGCGAGCCGTCAGTTCAGAAGAGGCGCTCGTTCGTTCCGGTAGAGGCGGACTCTGCGCCGCCACGGGCGAAGGCATCTTCGTCATTCCGGTACTGCATCGGGTCGACCAAATGGACTTGTCGGTCAAACGCATCGAGATCCAGCGACGTGATTTAACCGGGAATTCGCTGTGCGGTATCCTTGGTTGGTAAACTTTTGCTATAGTCAGGCATCACCTTTGAGGAGACTTGACGATGACGCTGACCGCCGTTTTCATGGCCGTTCCAGAAGGCTACATTGGCTTTGTCGAAGAATTGCCCGGTGCGAACACCCAGGGAGAGACGCTTGAAGAAGCACGCGAGAATTTGAGGGAAGCAGTGCAGATGGTGTTGGCGGCGAATCGTGAATTGGCCGAGAAGTCGATTGTGGGCAAGGTCGTGTCGCGTGAAACATTCGAGCTAACAGCTCCATGAAGCACGTGATTTGATTCGTCATTTGGAATCGCATGGTTGTAGGCTACTTCGAGAGGGAGCCAAGCACTCGATGTACTACAATCTGGCGGACAATCAGACGTCCGCCGTCCCACGCCATCGAGAGATTAACGAGTTTCTAGTTCGCAAGATCTGCCGCGATCTTGGCGTCCCCGAGCCCCAGTGAGAAAAGGCTCAACACAGCGTGATGGCGACAGATATGGTTGAAAACGCTCCCGTTCGAACCTTAAAACACGGACGGATCACAATCGAAGGCTACTCGCGAGCCGCCGTACAGACGTACTGGCGGATTCCGGAGATGAAGCTGGGCTTTGACCTCGGCGCGCAACCATGGGACTTCATGGGAACGTCGACTTGGTTCGTCACGCACACACACCTCGACCACATCGCCGCGCTGCCCGTTTATGTGGCGCGACGCCGCATGATGAAGATGGACCCGCCGACGATCTACTTGCCAGATCATGCTGTCGAGACCGTCGAGCGACTGTTGAAAGTCTATCGCCAGCTGGATCGAGGCCGCTTGCCTTGCGAGTTGATTCCGGTCAAAGCAGGCGACGAGATCGAGCTGTCACGCGAGTTGGTCGTGACCGCCTCGGCAACGCATCACACCGTACCGTCGCTCGGCTATATCGTGTGGGAGCGTAAACAGAAGTTGAAGCTGGAGTATGTGAACCTGCGCGGGGACGAGATCCGCGACTTGAAGTTATCGGGTGTCGAGATCACCAACGAAGTCCGCGTGCCGGAATTGGCTTATCTTGGCGACAGTGCCCCGGCCGGGCTCGATAATTGTCCGGCGATGTACGAAGCGAGAGTCTTGATCAGCGAAATGACGTTCGTGGCACCCAGCCATCGCAAGGACAAGATCCACAAGCACGGACACATGCATTTGGACGACTATGTCGAGCGGAAAGATCGCTTCAAGAACGAGAAGGTGATCGTTGGCCACTTCAGCACGCGGTACAACAGCCGTCAGGTTCGCAACCTCGTTTCAAAGGCTCTGACGGACATGCTGGGAGAGCGGCTATACTTGTGGCTGTGACCACCAACTCGCGATTCACTCCGCCCCGCGCGGCGTACATCCATGTTCCGTTCTGCCGCCATCGCTGCGGCTATTGCAATTTTTCTGTCATTGCCGGTCGCGACGATTTAGTCGAGACGTATTTGAGGGCGATTGAACGAGAGCTTTTATGGCTCGAGACACCGCGTGAAGTCGATACCCTGTTCATCGGTGGCGGGACCCCGACGCATCTATCGCTCGCACAGCTACAGCAGCTTTGCCAAACCGTCACGCGGTGGTTTCCATTGGCCAGCGGTCACGAGTTCAGCATCGAAGCAAACCCGCTCGATCTGACACGAGAGAAAGCCGAGTTGCTCGCATCCTTCGGCGTCAATCGAGTCAGTCTCGGCGTTCAATCGTTTTCTTCATCGAAGCTTGAGCTACTTGAACGTGATCATCGCGCGGAGCAGATTGCGACAGCGTTTGAGGCGGCGCGCCGGACGATGTGCTCGGTGTCCTTGGACTTGATCTTCGGCGCGCCGGGCGAAACGGTCGAGAGCTGGAAACACGACTTGCAGCTGGCTCTCGACCTCGAGCCCGATCACGTCTCGACGTACGGGCTGACTTTTGAACGCGGCACGAGTTTTTGGTCGCGGCTGCAAAAGGATGAGATTGCCCAAGTCGAGGAAGAAGACGAGCGACGAATGTACCTCGCCGGGATCGAAGGTTTGACGCAGGCTGGCTTCGAGCACTATGAGGTCTCGAACTTTGCCCGACCCGGCCATCGTTGTCGGCATAACGAAGTATATTGGGCCGGAAGCACCTACTATGCCGCCGGGCCTGGAGCAGCACGCCATGTTGACGGACGGCGCGAGACGAATCATCGCAGCACGACGACTTACCTGAATCGTGTGTTAGCCGATCAGTCGCCAGTCGCTGAGTCGGAAACCTTGAGCCCCGAAGACTCGGCGCGAGAACGGCTCGTGTTCGCGCTGCGCCGCCTGGAAGGCGTCGAACGCAAGGATTTCAAGACCGAAACCGGTTTCGAGATCGATCAACTTGTCGGTCGACCGCTGACCGAATTTTCGAACCGTGGCTTATTCGAAGACACCGGATCACAGATTCGCCTGACTCGCGGAGGGCTGCTCGTGAGCGATTCGATCTGGCCTGAGTTCTTGAGTCGCTAGTCGCACTCCGAGGCTGTGATTTTATTGGGTGGGATAGGCTTCCAGCCTGTCAGAAATATGGGGAAAATGACAGGCTGGAAGCCTATCCCACGATTTTTTCACAACCTCTCCGCTCGCAACTCATTCCGAGAAACGCGCTGAACGAATCTGGAACGGAAGTGAGAGCGATACACCTTGGGCTGGCCGAAGGAAGGCCGGCGTTTCTGCTTCGGGTGCCGCAGGCCGGGGCGTGCTGGGCAACAACTCCGGCGTGGGTGCTTCGTTCGGTGCAACCGTCGGCCCCTCGGACTCGTAGTACGGAATATCCGAGAATTCTGTGCCGCACGAACTACATCCTTTGCCACCGCAAGTTTCGCAACCCTGGCCTTTGCCATGTGCCAGCGGACCCGTTCGCCCGGTCAGCGCCCACCAAAGGCGTTGTCTGAACTTTGGCGTGCAGCAGCGGTCACCGACGAAATCGCCGCAGTCATCGCAGGGGTCGCAGGGAGGCGCTGGATAGCTTAGTTCTGGCCCCCAATAAATCTCGCCACACCCAGACGTACAGCGCAATAAATGCCCTATATACGAGGCCGGAGTATGTCCTTCACAGGTGCCGCCACAAACGCCACAGGTGTCGCACGACCCGTAGACTGGATCCCAACCGCAGGCATGTCCGGGTGGTTGGTAAGGAATCTCAAGTGTCGCGCAGCCAATGAAAGAGCTGATCGAAAGTAACAAAGCGGTTGTCAGTGTGAAGCGATTCATGCGACTTCCTTGTCGAGTTCGGCGCAGCCGAGTAACCAAACGACCCACTTGGCAAACGAACCGATTGCCGGCCTGATGTCGTAGCTGGTTGACGTTATCGTCCTAAAACTCTTCGGAATCGAGAAAATCGCTGTAATCGGAGAAGTTTACCAGCACCGCCCACTCGCCTGGGTTGGAGGCAATGCTAGCGAATGCTTGACGTTGCCAGGATTATTAGCGGTTGCTACAGTCTCCCGCCGCAAGTTTTGCCCCCACGCTTGTCTGTCGAGAGGTTCGGATGAAGACGCTGAAGCAATTGATCGTGATTGGATTTTTCGGAGCCGTGATCGCCGCTGGGGTTTCGGTGTCTGGGCTCTACAATCCGACGCGCAACAAGCTGATCGGCAAGTGGGACGTGAGCTTCGATTTGACGCAGACGGATCTGCGTCAAATGGGCGTCACCAACAACCCGCTCCTAACGGCCACCGCCCAGACGTTGGTGAAGACGATGCAAGCCAAGATGCAAGTCGAGTTGCGGGATGATGACACGGCGAGTCTGGGAGTTACGACATTTGGTTTCACCACCGGCGATTCAGGAACCTGGAAAGTGGCGTCGAAGGACGGCGATCAGATCACAATCGAAATCAAGTTCAGCGACGACGCCGCTCCCAAACAGTGGACAGTTCGCTTTCTCGACGACAACACTTTCCAGATGGCATCGCCGAAGGACTCGCGATTTCCCGTCGGGCAGATGGTCGTCTTTCGCCGCGCGGCCGCTGAACCTGCATCCTAGGGATCGTTGTCGCACCTGTAGGACGGGTCTCCTGGCCCGTCCGTCGTTTGACTTGTCAGAAGACCTGCGCTACGACCCCGCCACTGTGTCTGCGAGAATTCCTGGTCTTCGCGTGCTCTGGTGCCTGTTCGAGGCCGTGCCTTCGTGTTGTCTTGGGCCTTGATGCGAGCACTAAGCGGTGTTAACTTCGAGAGATTTTACACACAGCACCAAGACTGCCAGTGGGATTCCCTGCCTGACTCACGCAGCGACACCCCACCCCCCGCCAAACACTTGAAATAGAGGGACTTGCTACTAGTGCCACGCCGTACGGACATCAAAAAGATATTGCTCATCGGTTCAGGTCCAATCATCATCGGCCAAGCTTGCGAATTCGATTACTCCGGTACGCAAGCCTGCAAAGCATTGCGTGAAGAAGGCTATGAAGTCGTTCTGGTGAACTCGAACCCAGCGACGATCATGACCGATCCCGAAACCGCCGATCAGACCTACATCGAACCTCTCGATTGGAAAATCATCGCGAAGATCATCGAGAAGGAGCGGCCCGACGCGCTGTTGCCGACGCTGGGTGGTCAGACGGCTCTGAATCTCGCGATGGAATTGGCCGAACACGGCGTCTTGGAGAAGTACAACTGCGAGATGATCGGGGCGAACCCGAAAGTCATCGCCAAGGCAGAAGGGCGCGAGGAATTCAAGCAGGCGATGGCGAAGATCGGGCTCTCGGTCTGTCGCGGCGAGACGGTACGGACAATGGATCAGGCGCGCCGAGTGCTGGACGACATCGGCTGTCCCTGCGTTGTGCGTCCGAGTTTCACGATGGGAGGGAGCGGTTCGGCGATCGCCTATAATCGCGACGACTTCGATGTGCTGGTGCGTCGTGGGCTCGACCAGTCGCCCGTCACCGAAGTGCTGATCGAAGAGTCAGTGATCGGCTGGAAAGAGTATGAGATGGAGGTGATGCGCGACTTGGATGACAATGTCGTCATCATCTGTTCGATCGAGAATTTCGATCCGATGGGCGTGCATACCGGCGACTCGATCACCGTTGCACCGGCTCAAACGCTCACCGACAAAGAATACCAGCGGATGCGCGACGCGAGTCTAGCCGTCATGCGTGAGATCGGTGTCGAAACGGGCGGCTCGAATATTCAGTTCGCGATTGAACCCAACGATGGCCGCATGATCGTGATCGAAATGAATCCGCGCGTCAGTCGCTCGAGCGCTCTCGCATCGAAGGCGACCGGATTTCCGATCGCCAAGATCGCTGCCAAGCTGGCGGTCGGATATCGCCTGCACGAGTTGACGAACGATATCACGCGCAAGACGCTGGCGTGCTTCGAGCCAACGATCGACTATGTGGTCACTAAAATCCCGCGTTTTGCCTTTGAAAAATTCCCTGAAGCCGATGCAACGCTGATGACCCAGATGAAGAGTGTGGGCGAGACGATGGCGATCGGCCGCACCTTCAAAGAATCGTTTCAGAAAGCCTTGCGCGGCCTGGAAGTCGGTAGCTTCGGCTTCGGCTCGGACGGCAGAGACTTGTGGGGCACCAGCGAACAACCCGAACGCGACGAGATCCGCGCGAAACTTGCGACGCCGAACGCCGATCGCGTGTGGTATCTGCGCTATGCGTTGAAGATTGGCATGACCGCAGGCGAGATTCACGATTTGACCAACATCGATCCTTGGTTTCTCGACCAACTGTGCGGCATCGTCGAAATGGAAGAGCAACTTCGACAGTACTCTGACATCTCGCAAGTCGACGACATGACGCTTCGCAACGCCAAGCGATGTGGGTTTTCGGATCGGCAGTTGGCGACAATGTGGCACGGGAACGAAATGGAGATCCGCGAGCAACGCAAGTCGCGAGGCATCATCCCGACGTTCAAGGCGGTCGATACTTGTGCCGCCGAGTTCGAAGCCTATACGCCGTACTACTACTCGACCTACGAGGACGAAGACGAAACGCCGGCGAAGGGAGAAAAACGTCGCATCATGATCTTGGGCGGTGGACCGAATCGCATTGGGCAAGGCATCGAGTTCGACTACTGCTGCTGCCACGCAAGTTACGCGTTGCGCGAAATGGGGATCGAGTCGATCATGGTCAACTCGAATCCCGAGACCGTCAGTACCGACTACGACACCAGCGACCTGCTCTTCTTCGAGCCGTTAACGACCGAAGACGTGCTGAACATCTATGACCGAATGCAGCCCGATGGCATGATCGTTCAGTTTGGTGGTCAGACGCCGCTGAATCTGGCACGTGCGTTGGAGAATGCGGGTGTGCCGATCATCGGAACCAGCGTTGACACGATCGAAGATGCCGAAGATCGCGAGAAGTTCCAGCGATTATTGGAGCAACTGGGGCTCAAGCAGCCTGCGAACGGAATCGCCCGCAATCTAAGTCAGGCTCGCGTCGAAGCGGAAAAGATCGGTTACCCAGCGCTGGTTCGACCGAGCTTCGTGCTGGGCGGGCGAGCGATGGAGATCTGCTACGACGACCAACAATTTGATCGCTATGTGGCGGAAGCATTTGTCGCATCCCAAGGCCAGCCGGTACTCATCGATCGCTTCTTGGAAGATGCCACGGAAGTCGATGTCGATGCGATCAGCGACGGTCACGATGTTGTCGTCATGGGCATCATGGAGCACATCGAAGAGGCCGGAGTCCACTCGGGCGATTCGGCGTGTGCGATTCCGCCGTACAGTCTGCCGGGCCCCGTGGTGCAGGAAATTCGCGAGGCAACGCACGCCTTGGCTAGGCGTTTGAAAGTCATCGGACTGATGAACATTCAATTCGCCGTCAAGCAAGAAAATGGTAGGCCCAACGTCTACGTGTTGGAAGTCAACCCGCGAGCCAGCCGCACCGTTCCGTTCGTTGCGAAAGCGACTGGAGTTCCTGTTGCGAAGATCGCCGCCAAGGTGATGGCCGGGATGACGCTGGCCGAGCTGGGGATTACGAGCGAGCCGATTCCTGCTCATGTTTCGGTCAAGGAAAGCGTGTTCCCCTTCCGCAAGTTCGTCGGTGTCGACATCGTGCTCGGTCCCGAAATGCGCAGTACGGGAGAAGTGATGGGCGTCAGCGAGCGGTTCTCGATCGCATTCGCCAAGGCTCAACTCGCCAGCGGTGTTGTCTTGCCCGAATCCGGAAATATCTTTGTCAGCGTAACGAAGCGGCACAAAGAGCACATTGGCGAGTTAGCCAAACATCTCATTAGGTTGGGATTCAACTTACTAGCCACTGCGGGAACGGCCAAATGTCTGGAGCAAGAAGGTATTCCTGTGCAACGTGTCAAGAAGATTGCAGAAGGCCATCCGAACCTGATCGACCATCTCAAAAATGATGAAGTTGCTTTGATCATCAACACGCCGAGCGGTAAAGGGGCGAGAACCGACGAAGGACGCATCCGCGCCGCCGCCGTCCAGCATGGCGTCCCTTGTATCACAACCATTCAGGCAGCCGTTGTCGCAATCAAAGCGATGGAAGCGTTACGCGAAGAAGAGATGACCGTCGAGTCGCTACAGGACCGATTTGCGGCGTTGGCAACTTCCTGACGTAGCTCGGCTCTCTGAGTCGAGCCCTAACGTAGCTCGGCTCTCTGAGTCGAGCCCTAACGGAATGCTCGAACCGTAGGGGGTCGGGAGTCTTTTTCGGACAAAGCGTTATTCAAGTTGAAGCGACGTTGGCCGAAAAAAACTCCCGACCCCTTAACGCGTCAAGCTTCGGGAGGAATCTGATGCCCCATTTTGTCTCGCTTTGTCGCCAGGTAGCGGGCATTATGTTCGTTTGACGGTGGAAGGATCGGAACCTGGTCCACGACCTCCAGGCTAAAGCCGCCATAGATGAAGGCATCGGTCTTCTTCGGATTGTTAGTTAACAGCCGCACCTTGCTCAGTCCAAGATCCTTCAGGATTTGAATGCCGATGCCGTAGTCCCGAATATCCGCTTTGTGGCCGAGCGCCAGGTTCGCTTCGACCGTATCCAGTCCCTGATCCTGCAAGGCGTAGGCTTTGAGTTTTTCGGCCAGCCCGATCCCACGCCCTTCCTGCGGCAAATAGATCAACGCGCCGGCTCCCTCGCTTTGAATCTTTTCCAACGCCATGTGTAGCTGATCGCCACAGTCGCAGCGCAGCGAATCGATAAGATCGCCCGTAAAACAACTGGAATGCAGTCGGACCAACGGCGTAGCCACCTTCGAAAGGTCGCCGCAGGTGATCGCCAGCGGCGTTTGGTCTTCGTACTTCACTTCATACGCGATCAGGCGAAAATGCCCGTATTTCGTCGGCAAGTCGGCTTCGGCCAGCCGCGAAACGAGCTTCTCGCTAACGCGGCGATGGGCAATTAATTGCTCGATCGTGATAATTGCGAGGCCATGCTTCGCTGCAAGGTCTAACAACTGTTCGCGCGTCGCCCGCTCGCCCCGTTCGTCCAGGATCTCACTCAACACACCCGCGGGAGCGAGCCCGGCCATGCGGCACAGATCGACGGTTGCTTCCGTGTGTCCGGCACGTCGCAAGACGCCACCTTCCTTGGCTAGTAGCGGATACAGATGTCCCGGTCGGACGAAGTCGTCCTTCTTGGCGTGGGGGTCGGCCAGTGTACGAACGGCCAGCGCCCGCTCTTCTGCCGTAATCCCAGTCCGCGCCGTCACGTGGTCGATCGGCGTCATGAAGGCCGTTCGTAGCGGTGCATTGTTCGCCTCGACGATCGGTGTTAACTCCAATCGCTGGCAGACTTCTGGCAATATGGGAGCACACAACTGACCTCGACCATCCAAGATGAAATTGATGTTCGCGGCCGTAGCCTTCTCGGCGGCACAAATGAAATCGCCTTCGTTCTCGCGATCTTCATCGTCAACGACAATGACAACTTCGCCGCGAGCGATCGCGTCTACGGCAGCTTGAACAGTCGAAAATTGTCGCGACATAATAATTTGTGCAGAGGTTTTGTGTGAGTTAATGGCCCGATCGATTTGCATTTCATTATAGGGGCCATCCGCTTCACAAGAATGCCTAGGATGACACCACGTCATGCGTCTGAAGAGAAGGCCCCCGGGCTCCTGGCAGATTACCTTGAGGCGACTTGACCTATCGTGTCCTACCAAGCGCTGCTTGGACCGGTTAGTCAGTTACGCGTTACACGCCCAAATGTGTCGCTTTTGACTGGGCTCTTGCGCGCACCAGCAGCGAAAACCGGATGCGCGAAGCGAATTCGCGAATGCATCATCTCGATTGCGCTCGACCTGAGAGCATGGAAGATCGTGGAAATCAGAGTGACTACACGCGTCAACTACGCTCGGTCGGCTTCACCG
Source organism: Planctomycetota bacterium (assembly GCA_963204995.1). GTDB lineage: Bacteria > Planctomycetota > Planctomycetia > Pirellulales > Pirellulaceae. Next base: position 15,109 of record CAUJKL010000484.1, read on the forward strand.
ACGTCACCCCAAATGAAGCGAAAGACGTCACACGACCAGATCATTCTACCAACGGTAACCCGCTTGGCATAGAGATGATGCCCTGACATCGCTCGCCTCACATGACGAAAGCGTCGTCGCTGCTCTGGCCGACGCTCTAACTGTCGAAGACACCGAGGTTCGGCTAGTATCCGTCGAGGTTCTCCGGGAACTTGGCCCCCAAAGCTGAAGCCGTTCTGCCCGCCATGATCCGGGCACTTCAAGACTCAGATCGCATCGTAAGGATCTTCGATCCAGAGGTAGTCGCCTGCACGCAGCAGCGATTCAGTCCAGACGGCATTCGGCATGTCGCACTTTGTCGGTTGGCTGAACATCGTGCAAGACTAGCAGTCCACGAAATTCTTCGTCTCATCGAAAGTGATGTGACTGAAGAAGTCCGGCTCCATGCCGCTCGTGCTGTGTTTCGTTCAAGCACTGTGAGTTTCAGATCCTCGAAGTTAGGTAGTTGGAGAATATCTTTCTCAATTTACCGAAACTGCGTTTCGTCGTGATACGTTTGCTCTTGTACGCCAGACTGACGGCGTTGCTGTATCGCTATTGCTTCACAAATCTTGACTCTGGTTTGGTGGTGTTGGGCAACGCCAAGCCAAGCTCTTTGTAAATCGATCCATCGACCACGAGTCAGTTTCAAGATGTTCGTGGCGTTAAAAGCAAACGAAGTTTTGGACCGTAAGAACTCTCGACATCGCTCACGGGCTAGTTGCACAACTTCTCCTTGGTTGTCGGTCGGATCGACATCGAGTTCTCCACGAATGTCGTCAAGGGACACAACGGGTAGCTCGCTGCGATTCCGAGATAACCACGTGTCCTTGCCGCTGCCGGGCAAGCCACAGAGCCAAGTCACCTGACAGGCGAAGTCCTCGTGTCGCACGAAGCCTAAAAGTGTTCCGCCATGAGTACTCGTGTGTTTCGTTAAGCGGTGAAGTGGTCCGAGCAATGCAGCTAAGTCTACGGCAACTTCTCAACGAGTTCGTGGACCTTGCCCACGATGCGTTCTTCGAGTGTCGGTTTCCAGGGGCGGCTATTGGCTTCATAACCGCCTTCCAATAAAACGCGTTGGCTGGGGATGTAGCCGGAGTAGACGTTCGAGTAGCCCGCGACCCAGATCGCCGGACCATCTGGCTTGGTCAGTTCGCTCTTCAATCGCAATGCGTAGTCCACGACTACTTCGGTACCCAATGCGACCAACATTAAATCGTTGCCAAAGCGAATGACCTGCACCGGGTAGGCAAAGTCCGGGCGATCCGGCGTGGCAAACTCCAAATCAACGGTTTCCAAGACACTCGTCAGCGGACCGTGGAGCGGTTGTTGATGGCGAGGAGTGCGTTGATTGACCTCCAAGGCTGCTTCGACGGCGGTGGCCAACGATCGGCCATGCTGCTGTGCGTATTTCAACTCGCTACGCGGATAAGGATTCTGATCGCCGCCGCAGCCCATCATGAACAGCGCGGTGACACCAGGATGATCTGCCTCGAAATACTCCTGCGCGTACCCGGCGTAATCGCCGAGCCATTGGAGAAAGCCCATCGTCGTGTTGTGACAGCCGTAGCCAAACACAACCGCACGCAGCATGTCGTCGGCGGGGTTGCGAACGCTGAGCACCGGCACCGAATGATCGACTGGCCCCTGCGGATTTGGGTGATTGAGGAATCCCGTCTCTGACGGCGTCCGGCGATTCATGGCCACGCTGCACTTGGCCACGCTGTACGAAAGCTTCGCGGGTTGTAATTGCTCCAGCGACTGGCCGACTAGTTCTACGAGCGTCGTTGTGAGCGAGGCAAAATAGCCCTGAGCGTCTTCGCGGCCGTAGTCCGGACCACAGTGTGTGTGCGATGCGTTCATCAGCAAGGCCTGCGGCGGCAGCTCGTACTTCTCTTGAACCTGACTCGCGACTTCCGTGCGAAGTTTTGCGAGGACACCGATCAAGTCGAGCGTTACGAACACAACTCGATTGCCAGCACGATCCTCGATCGCAATCGCTTTGCCGAACAAGTCCTGCTCGGTGCCTTCCGCCGGCTCCTTGCGCCCGGCATAACCGGCCATGTGCAAACGTTGCTCAGGCGTAATCCTCGCGGCAGCAACACCGACTCGCCATTCCAGCGATGGTGTGGTGTCATCGCCGACGGCGACTCCGAGCGGAAGCAGAAGAACCACGAACAGCAACGATAGGGTTGTTTTGAGCATCTGTAGATTCCAAAAAGATTCGACGGAGTGTTAAAAGCACGTGGGGCTTCACTGTCTGGCACGCTTCATTGTCTGGCACGCTTCGTTGCGGCCGCCTTGTTCTCAAGTTCTTCGCGTCGTTCAACATCTTTCGGATGCTTGGAGAAGGATTCGAAGACATCGCCTACGACGCGGTCGGCGAGTCGACTGAGTTCGCTCAGGATGATCGGCTCGGCTTCAGGAGCGAGCTTGGAGGTGTTGGGTTCGTAGCCGCCGACTTCGTAAGCATCGGTCGTGGCGATGTAGCCGAGATTCCCGTTGGCGTAGCCCACGATGATCGGAATCGCTCGATCTGCAATCGCTCGTTCTAATTTGAAGCCGTATTCGACCATCGGTTCGCCCGGCATCGTCAACAACAGGTACGGGCCGATCTTCAGGGCTTGCAACTCGGCGTCGAGTCGGCCTTCTTTCCCTGGCAGCGATACGACCGAACTGGCCGCGCGGATCGCGTAATACGATGGCCGTTCGTGCAGCTGTTCGCGCGTCACTCCACGCGCGAGTGTGCGTACGACGGCACTGCCCAAGTCACGGCCCGCCCATTGAATGTCAGCTTCATCGGCGCAGCGATACGGATATCCGGGCAGGTTCGGTCGAATGTCTCCCGCGCAACCCTGCAAAAACAGGGAACTGGTTTGGTTGCCATAACACATTTCAACAAAGGTCTGAGCTTCGCCCGGAAAGTCGGCACTCATCTTCGGGTAGCCATTGGGATAAGGTTGCGAACCCTTGTCTCCCCAGGTGAAGAAGCACGGGTGACACACCGCATGCATCACGACGGCCAGCGGTGTCAGCGATCGGCCGTCGTCAAAACGCAGCACTTTCACACGCTGATCGTTGGGCCCCTCGGGATTCAGGCTCACGACCGCTCGTCCGTTAATCACCTTGCGACGGTTAATGTTGAAACCGATCTGGTCTTCGCCGTAACCGATGTTTACTGAGCGTGAATCCTTGGCAGCTTGCATCGCCGCGTTGCCGAGCTTGTCGACGAGCTCGCGTCCCCAACTCGATTCGGCTTCGAACGCCGGACCCGAGTGATTATGCGACGCCGCAACCATAATATTTGCTGCGGGAATGCCGGTCAGCTTTTCAATGCGTTCGCGAGCCAGCTGCACTAACTCGTCCCAAGCCCCGATGGTATCGAGCGTCACGATCGCCGCTTTCGTCTCGCCATCATCCAGCACTAGCACACCAGCCCGCAGCGGATCGCGAACTCCAAACACCATGCGGCGATGCCCGGTTACCATGACACCATCCGTCTCGGCGGGCGTAATATCCACCTTGGCGGCACCAGCGCGGAGATTTGACTGGATGATAAACTGACCGTCCTGTGGCTCGTCGGCGGAAACGGCAAGCGAATGCCTACCGACCAGAATGATCAAGAGGATCAGTGTCGCTTTGCGTGCGGTCATGCGAGTCAGACTCCTGTTCGAGATAGTAGCCGTCACGCTCCGCCGTGACGAGCCTTCTACGCGGGCCGTTATTCTGAGACCCAGGCTTCTTTCGCTTCGGCTCACAGTCCAACAGGCTCATCACGGCGGAGCGTGATGGCTACCTTAAATGCGGCCGGGACTATCATAACACGACTCGCGAACGCAATGCGATCGTTGCATAATGATGACACTTTGGAAATCGTCGACCGTTTATATTGGACATGCACAAATGAAACTAGCCTTCACGTTGCTGATGCTCGCGACTGCTTCCACCACATTCGCCCAGCAATCAGCCCAGTTATCGTTCACAATCGAACGGACCGTCGCTCACAGCGGCTTCGACGGTTCGATGTGCTGGGTACACGCCCGAGCGGGAGCGATTCCGGCGGGCCAACCAGGAAACGACTCGCAGGAACCGCTTGTTGTGATGACGATGCAGAAGTTGCTGCTCAGCGGCTCGGATGTTTTCTATGCACTCAACGAGACCCGCTCGTCGGACTTGGGCCAGTCGTGGACCGAGCCGGTGCCGCATGACTCGTTCGCGCGACAGATCATGGGAGCTGCATCAGAGAAGCTACCGACCGGTGCATCGATCGCGCCGCATCTACTGCAAGCGGGCGACGAAACGACCGTCTGCGACTTTGCTCCCCAATGGCATGCGGCCAGCCAGCGGTTGCTGGGACTTGGTCACACGGTGTGGTATCGCGACAACCGTGTGATGCACGTGCGACCGCGCGGGATCGCTTACGCCGTGTACGACGCGCCTTCGAAGCAGTGGGCGGCCTGGAACACCGTCGATCTGCCCGCCGAAACGAAATTCCAGTGTGCCGGTTCAGGCAGCGTCCAGCGAGTCGATCTGCCGGGCGGCGATGTGCTGATTCCAATCTACTTCAAGGAGCCAACGCAAACGCAATACTCCGTGACCGTCTGCCGCTGCCGATTCGATGGTCGCACGCTGGAGTATGTCGAACATGGTGACGAGTTGACTGTGGCCATCAAACGCGGGCTGTGCGAACCGTCGCTCACGCAATTCCAAGGACGATACTTCCTGACGATGAGGAACGACGATCACGGCTACGTCAGCGTCAGTGACGACGGGCTACATTTCACACCGCAACGCCAGTGGACCTTCGATGATGGCAGTGATCTGGGCAACTACAACACACAGCAGCATTGGGTGACGCATAGTGATGAGTTGTTTTTGGTTTACACGCGGCGCGGGGCGAACAATGACCACGTCTTTCGACATCGCGCACCGCTGTTCATCGCCCGCGTCGACCCTGACAAGCTGCACGTCATTCGAGCAACCGAGCAGATCCTCGTGCCCGAGCGCGGCGCACGGCTCGGTAACTTCGGCGTGGTCGAAGTGTCGCCCAACGAGACATGGGTCACGGTCACCGAATGGATGCAGCCCGCTGGCGTCGAGAAGTATGGCAGCGACAACAGTGTCTTTGTGGCCAAGTTGAAATGGAACCGACCGAGCCAACTGGTCGCGCAGGCAAAACCCTGGGACAAGATCAAACCGTACTTCTCACCTCCGCAACCTTGGCAAGGGAAAGTCGGCACCTACAAGTCGCCGCTCGAATTTGCAGACGGCACAAAAGCACACACGCCCGCCGATTGGCAACGCCGCCGCGCGGAGATCGTTAGCGAGTGGGAAGGTTTCCTCGGCAAGTGGCCGCCGCTGAACACCAAGCCCGACGTCGAGGTTCTTGAAACGACGCGTCGCGAAAACTTCACACAGCACCGCATCCGCTTTCTGTGGACACCGAACGAGAAGACAACGGGTTACTTGCTGATCCCCGATGGTGAAGGTCCGCGTCCGGCGGTCGTGACCGTATACTACGAACCGGAAACGGCCATCGGGCTGGGCAACGCCAATCGCGATTTCGCCTTGCAACTCGCCCGTCGTGGTTTCGTGGCCTTATCGATCGGCACGACTGAAACCAGTGCAGCGAAGACCTATGCGACCTACTATCCCAGCATCGAAAACGCTCAAGTCGAGCCATTGTCGATGCTCGGCTACGCGGCGGCCAGCGCCTGGTATGTGCTGGCTAACCGGCTGGAAGTTGACAGCAAACGAGTCGGCATCGTCGGCCATTCGTATGGCGGCAAGTGGGCGATGTTCGCCTCGTGTCTGTTCGACAAGTTCGCTTGCTCTGCGTGGTCTGATCCGGGCATCGTCTTCGATGAGGCTCGCCCCAGCGTGAACTACTGGGAGCCGTGGTATCTCGGTTACCATCCGCGACCTTGGCGCACACGGGGCCTCATCACCAAGGGGAATCCGGCGCGCGGCGCCTACCCGAAACTAACCGCCGCGGGTCACGACCTGCACGAGTTACACGCACTGATGGCCCCGCGACCATTCTTAGTCTCCGGCGGTGCCGAAGATCCGCCCCGACGCTGGGAGGCTCTGAACCGCACGATCGAAGTCAACCGCCTGCTCGGCTATGAGAACCGAGTCGCGATGACGAACCGGCCCGATCACGCACCCAATGATGATTCGAACGAAGTGATGTATTCGTTCTTCGAGCATTTCCTGACGCATCCTACCCAGTAACATGACGATACCTCGCCAGTGCGGCTGCGCGAGGATTTGGACTGCTGTGACTTGTCACAGCTTTCGTCTGCGGCGTGGCCGCTTTTCGCTTCGACGACACGCAAAAAAGCGGCTATGCCGCAAAATGGAAAGCGGCGACAAGTCGCCGCACTCCAAATGATGGACCATGCTATCGCGTACAACGACGGCATCACTCAAAACGGATCGAAAACACATCCGCGTCTTTAAGCGTAAAGCGTAGTTGAACGACGCCCTCGCTGAACTTTGGGTCTTGCTCCCAGGCGACCGTCGCATCGACGGCATCGCCACGGAGTGGTTGTGACTTGCCGATAACTTCGCCTGCGTCGCTCAGTGCTTCGATCGTCAGCGTACCACCGTTTCGTACGACGTAATTCAAGAGCAGTCGCCCGCCCTTGTACTGCAACGGTTTGGTTGTTACTTGGCCGCCATCCGTGCCGCCACGCAGGGCCACGAATCCATCCACGCGATAGACGAATCGCCGGACGCGTCCCGGTGTGGGTTCGTAGTAGTTCTCGGTTGCATAGACCGAGATCTCATTCGGCTTGCCGGGCAGTTGGAACATGCCCCAGGCCATGTAGTTGCTGCGGTTGTGGTCGCGGTCTTTCGGTGCGGTACGCGGCACCACGGCTTCGGCGTAGCGATGGAATGTCGTCCCGTCACGGCTGGACATGAAAATCGGCTCGACTTGTTGACTCTTGGTTTCAAAGCGAGTGGGGAAACCGATGAACAGATGCGGCGCACGGAAGTACTTCTGAATGGCGTTGGTATACAGGTGCTCGTTCGGCGTGCCTGCGGTGTAGGTCAAGTCGGCTTCGTTCTCCCAATTGATGAAGTCCTTTGACGTTGCCGTGCGGATTGCGCGGACGCCGTCTCCGAAGTAACGCCAGTACGCACGATACTCGCCACGATCGGCGTCCCAGAAGGCAAGATTCTGAGAATCGAACGCGCCGTGGGTAATCACCGGCTTGTCCTGGATCAGCTTCCAGTGGATGCAGTCAGGTGATTCGAACGGCACCAAGCCACCGCCGCCGCCACCGAACGCCTTATATCGTGACTCGGCTGGTGTCGCCGGATTGTCGTCCCGGAAGGCTGTGAAGTTGTGTGTGCCGGGGCCAAGCCAGACGATGTTGTTCTCCTTCGAGCCATTCCACTCGAACAATCCCAACTTTGGTTTCGTCCACTGGATGCCGTCTTTGCTTTCGGCATAGCAGGTGACTTCCTTGTGAGTGGCCTTGTGCTGCGGGTCGTGCTGCCAGCCGCGATAGATCATGCGGTACAAGTCGCCGTCCTGAAAATAGGTGTAGTAGCCGCTCGTGTTGCCTTCCCAAGGTTCGTCGGTCACGAACACGACATCTTGCGGCTCGGGCTGTAGCAACTGCTGGCGAACGTCGCCCTTCATCTCACCGATCAAGTGATCGTCGACAAACAGCTCCAGCCGGTTGCCGATATCGATTGGCTCGGCGGACATAGCGGCTGTGATCGTAAAAAGTGCCCAAAGCATTGCGAGAGCGAAGGGTTTCAACAGGTGCTTGTAGAAAGTCATTGGTTTGTTTCTCCATTAGATCGTATTAGCCGGCACGCGCTAGCGTTCGGTTCCTGCGAGAACCGGACGCTAGCGCGTTCCGGCTGGTAAAGGCCGCTGTTATTCCCCGGAAGCCTCCGCGCCCCACGAATCGATGCGGCGTAAGTTCTTGGCGTTCAGTTCTGCAAAACAATCTGGAAGATCGAAGTGCGCGAGTACGTTGGGCAGCAATGTCGAAAGCGGCCAGTTGTAGTACTCGCTTTCGGCGATCTCCGCATAAGACGTCAGCGAGTTCTTGAGCGTGACTTGTTTGACCTGGTCGGACATCACAGCGGCGAAAGTGGCCGCCAACGCTCCCCAGCCTCGGCCGACCAGATGAATGTCGGTATGCCCGACAGACGCCAGCCAATCGAGCACCCGCAGCACATCAAAGGTCTTTTGGCCCAGGTACGGGCGATCGAGCATGAGGCTGTGGATCGCATAAAAATAATCGTTGCCGTACGGGCTGTGAAACGAACCTGGATTGCACGTGTCAGGAAGCGATTCGCCGATGCCTCGCACGTCGCATGCGAAGACGGGTGAATCGGGTTCCGCCTGCATCACTTCGCGGATCAGCGGCTCTTCGCGCAGCTCGTTGTCGCTGGACAAGTGCGAAACGTACAGGATCGCTCGCTGGCCGGTTCGAGGTGGCCGTGAATGCCAGACTTCGGTCGTCAGGCGATAGACAATCGCCTGGATGCCTGGTTCCGTTTCGACCGTATAAGACACGGCGTGTTTGGTCGGATAACCGCGCGAGCCTAAGTAACGCCAGTTGCGGTAGTCCGGTACGCCGCCCCGATTCTTCGGCAACTTCAACACGTCCGTCACAGCCTGCCGCAGTTTCGCACCGCGCAACCCCTGGCGAGCGGAAGCGAACTGCTTCGACTTCTCGCGAGTGAAATCGAATACGGTGCGCGTGTTTTCAGCGGCGGCAACTTGTCCCTGCGCCATACACCACAGCGTTTCATCCTTCTCGACCGTAATCTCTGGCTCCGCCGTGAACTTGACCTCTGCCGTCGCTCGCAAGACGCCGTCGAATGTCCGATCGCCGTCACTGGCGCTTGTCCCGGTGGCTCGGTTGAACCACGAGTACATCGCTTCGCGGTTTTCTTGCGAGTAACCATGTCCAGTCGGGCCATAGAACAACGCGACATTGTCCTCGGCGTCCAGCAGGCGATACAGCCGCCGCAGTCGCTCGTACGTTTCTTCCGATCCGCGGACGTCGAAGTAATCACGTTCCTTCGCCAAGATGATGACCGGCTTGGGAGCCATCGCCGCCAGGAAGTCGGCATGGTCCAGATCGAGTGCCAACGCGCGAGGCGGACATTGTTCTGTGTCCTGTGGCAACTCGTTCTCCATGTTGCGGCGAAACGTCGTGACGAAACAACACGGTGCCGCCATGCTCCACCGCGGCTCGACTCCGCACAACCATGTCGTCATCGTGCCACCGCCCGAGTTGCCGGTCACGCCCACTCGCGCCGGGTCGACCTCGGGCCGAGTCAGCAAATAGTCGAGAGCGCGGATGCCGTCCCACGCTCGCCACATGCCGAAGAACTCGCCGACTAAGAACTGCTGGTTCCCCGCATGTAGATGCTCGGCCACTCCGACACCTATCTTGGGCGACAGATCGTCCTTGACATACTGCAGCCGTTCCCC
>CAUJKL010000485.1 GCA_963204995.1 Planctomycetota bacterium
TGGGTTCGTACACGATGGACTCGCACAATGTCCAGCGATACATCACCCCCGAAGGTTTTGCACAGAACGAAGGCGACATTGGCGTCTCGACTCACGGGCCTTATCAAATTGCTTATGGCTCGATCGTTCCGAAGCGAGGCCAAAGCGACAACTTGCTCGTCCCTGGCTGTTTGTCCAGCTCGCACATCGCTTTCGGTTCGATCCGCATGGAGCCAGTGTTCATGATCCTTGGCCACTCCGCGGCCACGGCGGCCGTGCTGGCGATCGACGGTGGCACGAATGTGCAAGACGTCGCCTATGCCAAGTTGCGTGAGCAGTTGTTGAAGGACGGCCAGGTGCTGGAAGCGACGGGGCTGGATCTCGGTGGGAACTACGGCCACGACCCGGCGAAACTCGGCGGCATCGTGATCGACGACACGCAAGCCGCGACGACGGGCCACTGGACATCGAGCACGTCTTCGAAGACCTGGGTCGGACGAAGTTATCGGCACGACGGCGATCAGCGCGACGGTCAGGCTACCGCCCGCTTTGAAACGAAGCTGCCGAAGAGCGGCACCTACGAAGTGCGGCTCGGCTACACGCCGAACAACAATCGCGCGTCGAACGTCGCGGTCGAAGTTCATCACGCCGGCGGCCAAGCTACGGTCGCCGTGAATCAGAAACGGCAGCCACCGATCAACGACTTGTTCGTGTCGCTGGGCAAGTTCGAGTTCGACGCCGACAAGCCGACTGCCGTCGTTGTTTCCAATCGCGACGCCGACGGCTACGTGATTATCGACGCGGTGCAATGGGTGCGTGTCGAATAGCAACGTAGCCACGTAGGCCGGATCAAGGAGGCTTTGCAACGCCGCTCCGGCAATTGGCAACAACGCGGCGTAATGTGAACGAAACCGTTCCACAGTGAGCCGATGTAGCCAACGAATACAGGGAGACGACGAATGGCGGGTGGACATACGGCAGGCATTCGTCGTCTCCCTATATTCGTTGGTCCAACTGCAAGTCAACTGAACTAGTCACGAGACATCCAGAGGCAGCCATGCCGAAAGAAGATGCCAACTCCCCACCGCGCCCTCATCCGCCGATCGGGATTGACCTCGGCACGACGTACTCCGCCATCGCCTACCTTGACGAAACCGGTCGACCGACGACACTCGCCAACAGCCTCGGCGATCTCTTGACCCCCAGCGCCGTGCTCGTCGATCGGCATGAGATCGTCATGGGGCGCGAGGCGGCCAAGGCTTCGGCGGTCGAGCCACAAAGTCACGCCGAGTGCTTTAAACGCAACATCGGCACCGCAGTGTATCGCCGTGACGTGCGCGGTGCCCAGGTTCCGCCCGAAGTTCTCAGTGAAGTAGGTCAAGCTGTGCCTGACGAATTGTGCGTTGACGAGTCGAATTCGGTTGCGGTCGGGTGGCTGTGGCAGAGTCTTCGACGCCACGGCTACTTCCAACGCGTGCAAATACTTCCAGGGCGTGTCGGGCCAGGGCTTCGCGGACTCAGCCCCAGCCACCGGTCGGTTACGGATTAGCGTTTGCCCTACATTATTAGGACACAACCATTAGTCCGCGTTGATTGACACTCGTATATGTCGGGGATAACATAACGCTCGGTTGGTGGGATACCGAATTACTGGGGGGGAGGTCAGCATGTCTTGGGTTCGTCCTAATTGCGTTGTCATTCCTTGCCTGCTGCTCTGCACCGCCATCGCCAAAGGTCAGTCAAACATTCCCGTTCGGGGGCATGTCTACCTGCCACGCACTTCTGGCGCGACCGTGCTATCGACCTATTTGGATGCTGAATCGCATCGCATTGTGGCAGTTGGTGACTTTCTTGAATCCCAGGCGATCGCGCGGCGGATTCATGTCGAGTCGGATCGAGTGGCGATGGAAAACGCCGTGCTGTGGGTCGAGACCTATTTCAAGCGAAAAGAATTGAACCGTCAGTACCGCCGCGCGGCGAATCCTCCTTATCTGGACAAGCAGCAACATCGCGACGAACAATACCAGCGCCGCATCTTCGAAATGCCGCAAGAGGTGACATCCGGCGATCCGTCGGATGAAATCAATTGGTTGCTCGATCATCTGGTATCGGACCCGGCTTCGTACCAGTTCATCTACTTCGACTCGGGAGCGTCGGCGAAAGAGATCGACTTGGCATTGAAGCCCGAAGACATCAAGCACGTGGTGTTGCGTGAAGCGGTCGGGGCGCAAGGCGGTGGTCGAACGTTCCGCGCCGCCGCGCCGTCGGTACTCAAGGACGATTGGCCGCCGATCTTCGAGGGACCGGAATTCGCCGCCGAGAAAAACGAGTTTCAGCGTGTTCGCGCTCAGGCCCAGGCCGAGATCGCCAAGGGCGAGTTGAGCTTCGCCACCTGGACCGAAATGAAACGGGCGACCGAACGCTTGGAGTCGCGATTTGATCGGGTCTTTAGCAAGACCTCCTTGGGTCCGAACAGCGGGACTGAGCGACTCGTGAATCGCCAAATGGGCCAAAAGTTCTTTGCCGCTCAGGCCGCCGGTAGCCTGCGTGCGCTGACGGCCAATAACCTGGAAGCCTACGGCACCAGCTACAAGTTCGACGGCAACAGCGTCGTGCAGTTGTTGCGGCATTGTGCTCAGAATAGTCTGGAGTTCGCATCGCCAGAATCGGGTGATGAAGCCAGCTACCGGAAACTCTTCGAGCACTTGCGGCAGATGTATCTGCACTTCAATCCCGACCAAACTACGTCCGGGTAAAGCAACTCACCGGCAGATCAGTATATATGCCTGTTGCCATCACAATCCTGTCCGGTTCGCGGCAAGGTGATCGTATCGAACTGACGGCGGACACCTTTGAGGCCGGCGATCGCCCGACCGACGCGGTCTACGTGAATCCAGCGGAAGATCCTGGAATCAAAGGGCAGCGTGCGGCATTGCGATTGGAAGGTGATGGCTGGCGAATCCGCAGCATGGGAGTCGTGCCTGTCATCTTGAACCACGAGCCGGTGGTCGCGCCACGTCCGTTGCGGTCGGGTGACATTATTCGTATGTCAGAGGACGGTCCTGACTTTTCTTTCGATCTGATCAGTCGCTTGACTTTGGATCATGCCGACACGAAGAGCACGAGTGCGGCGGCCCAACCGACCGCCGTGTCTAGTCCGAACGCGCCCGCCCCTCAAGCCTCATCAGCCGCAACGATCACGGAACATGCTACACCGCTCGACTCTGAACCGCCGTCTCCCACCGTACAATTGCCTTTCGGGACGGTGTCCCTATCGCTGGGCGTATTGGCCGGAGTGGTCGCCATTGGTGTTCTGATCTTTCTCTCGTCCAAGCCCAAGCTACCGTCACAGCCGCCGAAGTTTGCGCACCTGCCTTCGCTGCCGGTCGACGAAGGCCAACCACTGCTTTGGACTCCGGAGTTGCTACATTCCGAGTCGTTGCGTGGACCACTGACTTTCTCGCTGGGGAGAAACGCTCCGACCGGCTTGGAGATCGACAAGGACACGGGCACAATCCAATGGACGCCGACCGAAGCCCAAGGGCCGGGGAAATACAAGTGTGTGCTGCAAGTCACATCGGGCAACCCGTCGGACGCGACGGCGATCTCGGGAACCGTGTACATCCAAGTTCGCGAAATCAATCAGCCACCGGTGCTCGCGCCGCTGGGCAGCCCGATCGTCAACTTGTCCGCCGGTCGCACGTTCACATTTCAAGTTCGCGGAAGCGACCCAGATCTTCCCGCACAAACCTTGAGCTTTGCACTCGGGCCGGACGCGCCGAGCACGATGCAACTCGATCCGCAATCCGGCAGATTGACTTGGGAAGTGGACAACAGCTACGCGAATCGGGACGTGGCTGTGGAGATTCATCTCAAAGACAACGCCGCGAACCCTCTCTCAGCTTCAGCCACGTTGCGAGTTCGAATCGTGTCGCCTGACCCGTGGGAAGTCGCGGCGGCGCGTATTAACGACTCGCTTTACTTGATTGCGGCGCGAACTCCCACATTGAATTCGCTGGTTCCACTCGGCACCGGCTGCGCGATTCGCGAACACACGTTGTTGACCAGCGCCACCGTGGCCACGGCAGTTGAATCTGCCAAACAACGCGGTTGGGCCATTGTGGCGTTGACCGCAGCTGACTTGGGCGACCTCCAATCACAAGGCTTGCCGATCACCGACGTGAAGGCACATATCGGTTACGTGAATGGCGACGATCCCGAAACCCAGCCCTATTTCGACTTGGCTCTACTTACCACACGCGACAAACTGCCGGTGCTTTGCAGCTTGGCGACTTCTGAAAGCGAGTTGATTAACGGTCAAACGGTTGGCAGCATCGGTTTCACGATTGGCGGTGGCGCGCTAACGCGATTCGATCGGCCTAAGGCGGAGCTGAACAAGCTGGAACTCTACTCTGTGATTCCCCTCGAAGCCGGTATCGCAACTGACGATGGGTTGTTGCTGCTGCAACTTCAAGGCGAGATGCCGGAGTACCAGTACGGCAGCCCGGTTGTCAACAGTGCGGGTGAAGTGCTGGGGGTGTACGCTCTACAAGGCGAGTTACCAGAAGACGTTCGCGCCACTCACATCCACTATGCTCCCGTGGTTACCGTCGTGACGGCCTGGCTCGCCGGCGCGGGGAAAGACCACTGGGTGACACCTCGTCCCGTGGCGTCAGAAACCGTTCCACAGTGACCCGGTGT
>CAUJKL010000486.1 GCA_963204995.1 Planctomycetota bacterium
CGCCGAAACCGCTCTTCTCGGCTTCGCGCTGACATTCGATGCAGGTCGCTGCATAGGGCAATGCTTGCAAGCGAGCCAACGGAATCGGCTTGTCGCAACCTTCGCACATGCCGTACGTTCCGTCCCGCATCATCTCCAACGCGCCCTCGATCTGCGAGAGTTCGCGGCTTTCCACTTCCGCGAGTTGGGAGCTGATTTCGTCCTGGGCTGAATCCAGGGCAAAGTCGACAACGTCACCCGATGTCTGTTCGCGCAGCTCCTTCAGTAGGCTCAAGTCACCCGCGAGCGCTTTACGCAGGGCATCACGGCGCTTAATCAACACTTGCCGTAAACTGAGAATTGCATCTTTGCGTGCCATACCACTCACCTTTACAGTCCGAGTTCGGCATTACGGAAGGTGGCCCCCCTTCGCTCCGCCTTGATCGAACTTCCTGAAATGAAGTGCCTTGTTCCAGTACTGTTCCCGGTTGTTCCGTTGCCGCCTCCCCCACAGGTTTGGCGGCAACCAAACTATAGTACGCATTTGTAAATAGTGGAGGGACAACGGCCAGTTCCCTCCGATACGTCCGGAATTCAGTCGTTAATATCGCTATAACATGCTGTTGCAACAGTGTTTGCGTTTGGATTGGTGAGGCAGGCAGTCGCCGCTCTCCGGTTGTGTTTTCCGAGATTGTGGAAGGGACACTTTGCGCAGACGCGAATCACCACCTGTTATGTTCCCCTGGAACCTCTTAACCGTTCGCAACAGTTTGCATAGCGTTAATCGGCAAAATCGGCTGATCGGTACAGCCGTTCTTGTCAGAACGCGGAGGATTTACCGGCTGGGCGAGCGGCGACGGTCTTGTCGCAAGCCTGATTCTTTGACGAAGTGCCTGTTGTGAGCTACATCCCTGTGGTGGATTCGGACTTGCCGACTTAGGTTTCAGGCCGCGCCCCCTGTCGAAAATGATTCATCACCGCTCGTGTCTGGATACACGCTCATGCCGATCGTCGAGACTCAGAATACTGTTCGCCCGGTAGCTACTTCCGCTACTTCCGCCGCCCAGGGAGTTCGCGAAACTACTAGTTTGTTGGGGTTTGTCAGTCGTGGCATGCGTCTCAAGGTGTCGCGTGATGCGAGTGCGTCGAGCGACATTGTCGAACTAGCATCGCGACGGTGTCTTGTCGGCTCCGCGCCGAGTTGCGACGTGCGA
The DNA here is from genome assembly GCA_963204995.1 of Planctomycetota bacterium. Lineage (GTDB taxonomy): Bacteria > Planctomycetota > Planctomycetia > Pirellulales > Pirellulaceae. Next base: position 1,194 of record CAUJKL010000486.1, read on the forward strand.
GTTAACGAGCCGGGCATAGCGCCGATCGAGTGCCTGATTCTCCACGGAGCTAAGAATAATGTCGTCCGCTGGTTCGATACCGTTCGAGGGTTCGCGGGCGGCGAGTTTTTCGAAGACGAGATCCTGCGTGCCGGCGATCCACTACAAGTTGGGCCTGTCGAGCTGGAGTTGCTTATCGACGAGATCATGCAAGCCGAAGTGCCTGCGACGTCAGACGAACTCGCGGGAACAAGTGAAGACCGGTTAGCCGAGTACATCTCGCGACTCGAACGACTTGAATTGCAACTCCAAGATTTGCAACTGGCAAGCAGCGGGACGGTGGTTCCGGCTGACGCTGCGGATGCGAACCATGAAGTTGTCGCCACGATCAATGCCCTGGCAACTCAGCTGGCAGAGTTGCAAGCCAGGAGCGCGACGGATCGAGAGCTGTGGTCGGGCGAGAGAGCGGAACTCGAAGCATTGCTGCAATCACGGTTGAGCGAGTTCGACCTATTGCAGGAGGAAGTCCAACGTTTGCGCGACGAGTTGGTGACGGTTCGTAGCGAATACAGTAACGCGATCGCCAATGAAGCAGCAAGCGACCGCCTCGCAGCGGTCTCGCAAACGCTGGTAGAGCGAACACATGAGTTCGAACAGCAGCAGACTAACTGGGAGCGTGAACGCAGCGAGTTGCAGCGCCACCTCCAAGCAAACATGGAAAAGTTTGAGCAGTTCGAGACACAGTTAGCCGAACAGAACGACCGGCAATCGCAAAGCGACGCGGCTCGTCAGGCTGCCGAGGCGCGCGCAGATCGGCTTCAGGAATCAGTCGAGCAGCTTTCCGAACGGCTCGCAGTACAGCAACAAGAATACGAAACGGTTCGCGCACGTTGGGACGCGGATCGAACGTCGCTCGAGTCGGAATTGGCCGAGACCAAAGAACGACTGACTCAGTTCGCGACGACAGAATCAGCTAATCTGGAGTTGCGGGACGCTTGGAATCGCGAGCGGACAGACCTGCAGAGCCAAATCGAAGCGTCGAATTCGCGACTCGAAGAGGCCCAAGAGGAACTCGATACTCAGCGACGACAGGCCCATGAAGAAAAACAAGTCCGATTGGAGACGCAGGCGAATGTACGGATATCCGACCAGCCGAACGGACGCACTGAGCAGCGGACTGATCACAAGGTTCTCGGCGCGTCATGCAATCCAATGGATCGGCTGCTGGCGGCAAGTTCCTTGGACAACGATGCAGATGACGAATACGACGCCCGTCTGCGAAACTTTGTTTCTCCTGTGCCGCAGCATGATGACAGCGCAAAGTCGGAGTATCCAACGGACCAGTACGGAACTTCCGCCCACAAGAAGCCGGACGATGACGATCAACCTTTCAATAGCTTGCGATCCGCCGCTTACCTGAACGACGAGACCGATGAAGAATCGACGGATGAGGATTCATTTGCCACGTCGATGGGCGTCCAAAACTACGGTCAAGAATTCGATACGGAGAGCGACGAAGTTACCGAGTTGGCCTTTGCGGCGGCCTCGCCCGCCCCTCCGGTGAGCACGGCGGAAGTGTTGGCACGGTTGGGGCAATCGGGCGCGTGGAATGATGACGAACCCGACGCAGACGACTCGAGTGACTCACGATCCGCGCACACAGGGACCGCAAGTTCGCAGTACGGTCAGCCGCAGTATACTCCTGTTGCCGAAACACCCTTCAAGTCGTCGATGGGAAAGAGTACGACCGCGTCGGATGACGAAGAAGAATCCATCGAGGCGTACATGGCGCGGTTGATGAACCGAGTTCGAGCGACCGATGTCCGAGACGAGCCAGCCCGAAAACCGGAACCAGCCGTCGTCCGAAGTCCCTCGACAGAGTACACGGAAGTAAAAAAAACGAAGCCCGAGCGGGCACCGGAGCCGGAGAAGTTCAATCCTGAAGAATACAAGCCGCGCAGCCAAGCACCGGAATTGGCGGAGCGCATGACAGCGATGCGAAGCCTGGCGAACGATTCGGCTCGCTCGGCCATCGCGAGTCACGCCAAGCGGAACTGGTCGAGCGTGATGAAGCTAAAACTGCTCGTCTCGGTGTTTGCCTTCGTTTCCGTTCTCGCTTCCATTATCTTCTTTTGGGGTAACCCCTTATTGATGGGCTTGGGATCGCTAATCGGGTTGGGAGTTCTGATGTATTGGGCGCGCACTGCGATCACTTACCGCAAGTTGTTGCTCGATTCGTTGATGCTCGAACCCGATGCCGGCGACGACTCGTCTGCCGACGAAAACGCTGTCTAGACCGTCACGATAGGTTGCCGCGACGCCCACAATAGGGACAGACGCCAGCGTCCACGGGCTGTTCCTCGACAGGATCGTCCGAACGAAACGCGGTGGTCTCGCGATAACCGCACTCGGCACATTTGTGTTCCCACGACCTGATCTGCAAATCGTCTTTCTCGAATTGGTTGTAACGGCACTGCAGATTTTCCACCTGGCATTTGGGGCAGTTGCCGACGGTTTGAATTTCGCGGGCCATAAGTGTTCTTAAAAGCCGCGGGTGGCGGGTGGCTGTGGCGGAGTCTTCGACGCCACGGCTGATTGGAGTTCATGGTAAGCCGGGGCTTCGCGGACTCAGCCCCAGCCACCTCGTTCCATGAAGTTATTTCCTAGACGATCCTAAGCGTTCTTAAAAGCCGCGTGCGGCGCGCAGATCCTCGAAGTCCCGAAGGTGGTAGTCGATGCCGACATAGTCCAGGACTCGACACAGTCCGCGGAGTGCGATCGCCATGCCGTCCGGACCACTGAAGCCGCCGAACTGACCGCCGCCTTTGACGTGTGGTTCGAGATCGAGAAACACACCAGGGATGCCTCGCTTCTTGAGCTTTCTTTGCAGTGCCGGGATCGCTTCGCGGAAGTCGCTCAAGATGGCTTCGTGTCCGCTGTCGCCGATGTCGGCCGGCACAAAGTTCTTCAACGCCGCTTCATTCACGTGGTCGACCTTCTCGATCGGACCAGGGTGCTTGTAATCCTTGATGTGCATCCAGCCGATGCCGCGCTTCATGTCTGCGTACTGCTGAAATACCTCGTGGGAAGAGTTGCCCATCGATGTGATGTTGCCGGCATCGAAAATCAGCATTAACGCAGGGTGATTCACCTTGCTGTAGATCTCGGCCAAGAGTGCGCCGCTTTGGCCGACGAGATTGGCTTCGATTTCAAGGCCGAAGATCAAGTCACTGCGATGACAGGCCTCGGCGATCTGCCCGAGTTGGTCGACGACTTGCGGGATATGCTCGCTCGCGTCGGTCCCTCGCGGGTGATAGAAGGAAAACCCGCGAATCAGCTTCGTCTCGAAAGCATGGGCCAACTCGCAAGCCTTTTGCACGTCGTTTTTCACATACTTCGCGAATGGGACGTACTTGTTGTGCGAGCCGTCATCGACATCTTGCAGCTTGACTTTGCCAATCGGCGAACCGAGCGACGAGACGTTCAATCCGTATTCGTCTTCCAAATGGCGGATGTGGGTGATCTCGGACTTAGTCAACTGCATCACATTCTTCACGCCTTTGCCGGCGTCGATGAAACGGATGGTGTAATATTGCAAACCCATCGCCGCGAAGGCCGAGAATTGTTGAGTGGCCTCCTTTTGATTGGCCGCTTCGTCGGCGAAACCGGTGAGGATGACGCTGGGATTATCTGCCATGGTTCAATTCCTTGCCTTGCGATTCGGCGGTGGAGGCGTTTGCGGGGCTGCGTGGAAGGTGTCGGGAGTCTCTTTTCGGCCAAGCGAATTACCATTGGAAACGACGGTGACCGAAAAAGGCTCCCGACCCCTCTTCGACGACCATTACGGTAATGCATCGTGGCGTTGTCTGCCAGACGCAGTGGCTCGGTCCCAACGATTCATCGAAAATCGACATGCTCTCGTACCGTAGAAAACGCCCGGCAACTTCGCTATCCTTGTGGTCATGAATGCATCAACGAATCCTGCTGCGTTAACTGACGGCCAACGCCTGCGAGGCGGTATGGTCGGCATGGGAATGATTTTCGACGAGACTTACCGTCCGTTCTTCGAGAACGCGTTTCGTGAGGGCTTGTACGATCGAAGGTTCGGCGTATGTGAAGTCGATCTCGCTGCGGTCGCCAGCCGCACCGGTGGCCGGGCCGAAGCTTATCGAGCAAGTTCCAAAGGTAACGTGGGCGGCTTTCAAAGCTTTATCGAACCCAATTCCATCGGGCAATTGCTCGACGTGGGAGTGGATTTCGTCTGCGTAGCGACTCCGGACGATCGGCACTTCGCGGCTGCCAAAGCGGCGCTCGAAGCCGGCAAGCATGTGCTAATCGAGAAGCCCTCGGTCCTATCGCTCGCGGAACTCGATGAACTCGAACGCCTTGCTCGCGAGAAGAACGTGCTCGCCAAGGTCGTCTATCACAAGCTCTTTGACCCAGATCACAAAAAGCTGCGTACCTTCGTCCACGATGGCGTCCTCTGTCACGTCAATAACGGTTACTGTTCGCTCCTGGAGCCGAAGTTGATTTCCGGTGCGCAGTTTTCGGAATGGATCACGGGCCGGAATCCCGGTACTTACGTGGCAGTTCACTACATCAAGCTGATCGACTTCACATTTGGCGGCCGGTTGAAACGTGTGACTTGCACGGGGCAACGCGGGATCGTTGGACCGAGTGACGGACCGACTTGGGATTCGACTCAGTTGCGGATGGTGTATGAATATGGCGACGGGCGTGAAGCCGCCTTCGACATTCACACCAGTTGGGTGACGCCTGATAACTTTCCCGGCTACGTCGAGCAGGAGGTTCAATTCCGCTTCGATAACGGGGTCTGGAACGGACACAGCCGCAAGCGGGGCGTCGAGTGTACGGTCGAAGGCAAGACGCCGTTTCAAATCAAGAATTCGATCAACAACCATTACAACGGAACGTTCGTCGAACCGTACGGCGATCGCTCGCAACGAGGTTATGGCATTGAAGTGTTGGAGCGGTTTGTCCGCGAAGTGGGCTTCGTTGAATTGGGAGGCCCGCCAGCTTCGCGCGCTGATCGCGTCGAGCAGATGCGAACCTACCATTACAACGACGTGTCCGCCGACCGCCAAGTCGTTGCCGCCGTCCAAGCGATGGAAGCGATCCTGGCCGAACACGTTGCCGGCAACCCTGACTGCGTGGTGAAAGTGAACGGCGAGGCCGGCGGCTTGGCGCTCTACAAACCAGGCATCAGCGAGCCACAGGTACTGTATTCATCGGAAGTGTAACGCTGGAATCTTCGTAGGGTCCGCTGTGCGGACAAGTTACCCGATGGTCCGCACCGCGGACCCTACTCTCAACCGCAAGCGAATATGAATCACACAACGACCATTCAACATCCGGGTGAAGATAAATCGAATGATCTCCGCCAACGCGTCGCCCGCACCGAGCCATTAGCGCAGCGGACCTACACGTCTTCGTTGGCCTTACTCGACAAGAGCGCCGGCAGTTATCACTGGACGCCTGAAGGAAGAAAACTCGCAGACTTTAGCTCCGGCGTCTTAGTCGCGAATCTCGGCCATAACCCGACCCGTTGGTGGAAACGAGTCTTCGATTATCTCGGCGTGTCAAATCTCGATGAAAGCCAGGAGTATACGGTCGCTGCTCCGCTGACGGCATACAACGCGGTGAGCAGTCTGGAAGTGCGAGCTAATGAACGCCTGTTGGCCAACATGCAGGCCGCACCTGGCGGCCGCCGCATGGAGCAAGTTCTTTGGGCGGCCAGCGGCAGTGAAGCTGTTCAGAAGGCTTTGTGGGCTTGTCTGGCACACGACAAGAAACGCAGCGTCATCGTCGCCACTCGCGGCGGCTTTCATGGAAAAAAGGGTTTGGCGGGAGCTGTCACGGGTAGTGAAACTGATAAAGAACGCGATCCGCGCGTGAAGTTCGTGAGCTTCCCGAAAGTCGAATGTGCGGAAGTCGAACTCCGCAAACAACCACTCGATTTGGAACCGTACCAACAGGAACTCGAAAAGCTAAGTAACGAAGTTGGCGACCGACTAAGTTGCTTGATTACTGAGCCATATCTCGGTGGCGGCGGTTCCTACCACCCGCAGCCCGAGTATTTGCAGCTGCTGCAAAAGTTCTGCCGGGATCACGGTGCAGCGTTCATACTCGACGAGATTCAAGCGAACTTTGGCCGCACCGGCCCGATGTACGCTTACACACATTACGGGGTCGAGCCGGATATCGTCTGCCTTGGCAAAGGGCTCGGAAACGGCGTTCCTGTTGCTGCCGCTGTTGGGCGTGCGGATATCTTTCAAGCTCTGCATTATGGCGAAGGCTCGGATACTTGGAGTGCGAATCCACTCTCCTGTGCCGCCGTGTTAGCGACGCTCGACGAGTTCGAAAGCACCGATGTCTTAGCGCGTGGCCAGGCACTGGCGCCGATTATCGAAGAAGGGTTGCTGCGACTGAAATCAACCGGCGTGATCGAGAAAGTGCGCGGCGAAGGTTGTGTGTGGGGCATCGAATGTGCCGCCTGCGGCTCGCATGAGCCCGAAGAAGTTGCCAACGCCGTCGTCGAAGCTTGTTACCTGGGCGATCAGCAAGGGCGGGCGATCCACCTGCTCGGACCCTTGGCCGGCAAGGTAATTCGTATCAGCCCGCCGCTCACGATGCAGCCAGATGAATTACGCGAATACCTAGACGCCATGCATGGCATCTTGGCCAGCCTGCGGTTAAAGTTGCGATGACTTTTGTAGGGTCGCTACGAATGCTAACGCCAGAATCTCTCATGCAGTTGGCGATTGACAAGGCTCGCGAAGGCATTGAAGCGGGCCAAAGCCCATTCGGTTGTGCAATCGCTCGCGGCGACGACTTGATCGCAGTCTCGCACAATACGGTTGTCGCGACAACGGACGTCACGGCACATGCCGAGGTCAACGCGTTACGACTCGGTTGCAAGACCACCGGGCAGATTCACCTAGCCGGTTGTGTCGTGGCCACGACTTGCGAGCCTTGCCCGATGTGCATGGCGGCGCTGCACTGGGCACGCGTCGAGACCGTTTATTTCGGGGCCTCGATCGCCGACGCCGACTCGGCTGGCTTCAACGAACTACAAGTTCCCGCCGCGGACGTGTTGAAAATCGGCGGCAGTCGTGTTGCGTTGGTCAGCGGCGTGTTGTCAGCTGAATGTCGCGAGCTGTTTAAGAGTTGGCTGCAACGATCGGATCGCGTTGTCTATTGAACTCGTAATCGCCACACTTCTCGGATCGGCTTACATGGAAGATCGCAAAAGCTCGCCAGCGTTCACGCTGTATGCGAGCAGCGAGCTGGACCGCGCCACATATAATCGCTTCGGGGCACGCGATGACGGCGAGTTGGATTAGCGACTTGCTTCGTGGATGGCGGTGATCGTTGACGAGATGCCGCCGCGTGGCGTGAAGGCCGCGACTAATTTCATAGTTCGGGGCGCGAGGACGCTGACTAAGTCGTCCAGAATGCAGTTCGTCACGTCTTCGTAAAAGATCCCCGCTTGGCGAAAACTTTGCAGGTAAAGCTTGAAGCTCTTCAATTCGACGCACTTTGCATCGGCCGTGTACGTGAGTGTTAGCACCGCAAAATCAGGCTGCCCGGTGATCGGACACACGGACGTAAATTCCGGTGCGACGATCTCAATCGTATAGTCACGTTTGGGATGGGGATTCTCGAACGTTTCGAGAAGCAATCGGCGATTTTTTTCTGACACGGCAACCCTCCGGAAGTTGTGACGAAGCGGCATCGCGAAGTATCGTCAATACACCGCGATTCGCCAAGGTCTAAAGAACATCACGCCGGGAACGGATAGATTGAAAGTCGTGACAACGATCGCCCGGCCTTGTTGGAGTATCTCCTCGCACTATTCTTCAGTAGTCAGTAGTCAGTAGTCAGTAGTCAGTAGTCAGTAGTCAGTAGCCGCTAGCCGCTCCCTCCCTCATGCGTATCGCCGAAATCTATAAGTCGATCCAAGGCGAAGGTTTTCTGACGGGAACCGAAAGTGTCTTCGTGCGCACATCGGGATGCAATCTGCGGTGTTGGTTTTGTGATACGCCGTTCACGTCATGGCGTCCCGAGGGGGAAGATCTTGAAGTTGAAGAGGTCCTGCGACGGGTGGCCGAATTTGACTGCTCGCACGCTGTCGTGACCGGCGGCGAACCGATGTTGTTTGCCGAGTTGATCCCTTTGTGTCATGGACTGCGCGAAGCCGGTTGCCATATCACGATCGAGACGGCCGGGACGCTGCACTTGCCGGTCGAGTGCGACTTGATGTCGATCAGTCCTAAACTAGCGAACTCGACGCCGACACGGGACAGGGACGCCAAATGGCATGATCGGCATGAAAGATCTCGTCATGTCCCCGACGTCATCCGGCGGCTGATCGATGAGCATCCTTACCAAATCAAGTTCGTTGTTGACGCGCCCGCCGATTGTGACGAGATCGAGATGTATCTGGACGACATGTCAGAGATCGACCGCGATCGCGTGCTGCTTATGCCACAGGGGACGGAGAGCCAGAAGTTGGCAGCGACGGGCAGTTGGTTGCAGGCGTATTGTGCGGCACACGGCTATCAATTTTGCCCCCGGCGACACATCGAGCTTTTTGGTGCCGCTCGCGGCACATAGCCGAGAGATTGCGAAACGCGAATTTTGAGTGCGGCGACTTGTCGTCGTTTTCCCATTTTTCGACCGCCCCCGCGTTTCAAACGATATCGAACCGCCAAAGAAAAGCGGCCGCGCCGCAGGCCAAAGCTGTGACGAGTCGCAGCACTCCAAATGACTCACGCAATTGACCTTTAACGACCGCTGTGCCATGCTCGTGACATCTGAATCGTGTCCGAGGAACTCCGATGCTGAGACTTGGCAAACAAACCGTTGAAAGCTGTGGAAGAGTCTCACGGCGTAGCCTGTTACAGGCGGGCGGGCTCGGCGCGATCGGATTTGGGCTCGGCGACTTGCTGCAGATCGAGGCTCAGGAGAAGACATCCGCCGGACATGCGAAGTCGATCATTCTCCTGTGGTTGTCGTTGCGGTCGGTGAGTTCGGACGCACGCCGAAGATCAACGCCAAGGCAGGCCGCGATCACTGGGAGCGGTGTTACAGCGGACTCATCGCCGGCGGCGGATTTCGAGGCGGGCAAGTGATCGGTGAAAGCGATTCTCGTGCCAAGTATCCCGTTTCGTGACCGTTAACCCCGGCCGATCTATTCACCACGGCCTTGCATCAGATCGGCATTGGCACGACGCAGTTGACGGCGGCTGGCTTGACGCCGCGCGGGCAGGTGATCGAAGAGCCTGTTTGAATGGCCAAATCCGAATGACAGTAGTTCCAAGTTCCGCCGTAGCCGAACTTATGAGACTTCGGATTCAACCGGAGTAGGATAGAAATGACCAACGAATATAGGGAGACGACGAATCATCGGAGGAGATCCGGCAGGCATTCGTCGTCTCCCTCTATTCGTTGGTCCATTGTTTTCTGAGTGTCGACTGTCGAAGAGCTACGCTGGTGCAACCGCGAGACCCGGATGGCCTTGGTTATTGGTCATTTGGGCCTGGTCATTAGCCTCTTTGCCTTGGTCCCGCCTACCGACTTCGCGGAAGCTGCGTCAGGCGAGAAGCTGGCCGATTTCGTCGACGGCTGTTTTGAGCGACACGGCCGCCATTTGAAAGTTCGTATGCGACGAGACCTCCGGCTGGATCTGAAGGAACAGCTCGGTTGCCTTCCGAAGTTTGGCATACTTCTTCTTGGCTTGCTTCAGATACGCTTCGGCGTCTCCGGCCTTCAGTGGTCCGCCCAATGCCAGCATAAAGTCGTACAACGCGCGATGCACCTCGCACAATTCGTCGTCCTCTTCGGCCTCTTCCGAGTGCTTTAAGAACGTCCGCACCATCCACACGTGGCTTAGCAGAGTATCAACGCGCTGCATCAAGTCACTCGGTGACATGGTCAACGTGGCACCTCGCGTTTTTATTCTTCTGACTTGTTGTCAGCTTCCGTTGAGTCGTTCGGTGCGTCGACCGATGCGTCGTCAGCACCGGCGGCCGCGTCTTCCTCCCCCGAGCTTTCCGCTGCGGGTACGGTAACCTCTGGTGTCGGTGCCGGCTTAGGTGGGCCACCTTTCGGCGCGGCGACTAGTACGGTGACTGCGCCAACGGCGACCATCAGCAGGCCCGCTCCGAAGAAGCTACTGCGAACGATGTTTTGAGCCAATTGCTCCCGCAGTTGTGCATTCATCGAGATCGTGAAGAACGCATTGACGACCGGTGCGAGACCGAAGATCAAGGGCGGAACGTAGTGCGGCTTGCCGCCAAAGTTAAATGCCAGCAGCATTCCTAACGCGCCGAGTGCTCCGACAACACCCGCGACAAAGCTCCACCAGATGCCTTTCATGGTCCAGCCCGCCATCAGCCCTTCGCCTTTCTCCATTCCAAATACGGAGATCACCAAGATCGGCCCGACTACCGCGACGACAACGTAGGCGATACCAACGCAGATGAACGGTCGCATTCGACCGCTCTCCATCGCTCCATGTCCCCACTGCAAGAACGGACCATAGACGCCCCAAAACACGGCGGTTGCCAGAATCGAAACGATAATCAATGGGAAATTGGCTGCGGATGATCCGTGCATGAAGTTCTCTCTGCTTCTCAGGTGTGCCCGAATTTGTCGAATTAGGGGGCTTCGTAAAGGGAAGGCGTCGGTTCGGGCAGGGAGTGACCAGTCTAATCCGAGTCGGTTTCGATGAATAGTGCTAGGCTCCGCTCGGCTCACCCCACTCGGCGATAAAGCGGGAATTGCAACGCTTGCAACGCACCTTTCGCCCCAGGTATTTCGCCGGCACTTGCGTTGTCTCTTGGCATCCTTGGCACGCGATCGAGAACTGCACGATTCCCTCGTCCAGCCGCTGCCAGTGCTCGACAGGCACGCCCTCGATCACGATATCTTCGGCTTGAAGGGTCGTGAGGGTTTCTTTGGTCAGCGGCGCGATCCCGGCGATCCGATTGGCAAGCCGGCGGATCGCGTTCTCGAACACATTGCGAACCAAGCGACCATTCCCAAAATGTTCGTCGCGATTTTCGTAGACCCACTGGAAGCCAAGCAGCAGGCGGGCCTGTGCTGTGGGCGTCACGACATAGTGGTTCGTCTTGCACATGCCGCCAAAAATGCGACCGAGCGAGCCGGGCGAGTAGTCCTCGAACGTCAACTTGGTATTGAAACGCGACGACAGACCTGGGTTCGAGCGAATCAGGCGATCCATCTCCTCCGGGTAGCCCGCCAGGACCACGACCAAACGATCGCGATTGTCTTCCATCCGTTTCAGCAACGCTTGTACCGCTTCGCGACCGTAGGGATCGTCGCCCGACTCGGCGACGAGGCTGTATGCTTCGTCGACGAACAACACACCATCGAGCGCTTCGTCGACCTTTTGATTCGTCTTCGGTCCTGTTTGACCTGCGTACTCGGCGACCAGGCCTGACCGATCGGTCTCGACGAGATGCCCTTTGCTGAGCACTCCCATCGATCCGTAAATCTGTCCCACGATCCGCGCGACCGTCGTCTTGCCGGTACCGGGGTTGCCGCCGAAGACCAGATGCAGACTCAGGTTCGTCGTTGGCAATCCTTGGGCCTTGCGCTGTCGCTGCATCGTGAGGAAGTTGGTGAGGGTGCGAATCTCGTGCTTGACTTGCTGCAAGCCGATGAGTGCGTCGAGTTGTTGTAGCACCTCGGCCAAGCGTTCTTCTTGGCTCTTCTCCTCGCCGATAACTTCGATCTCGCTCTGGATGTCGTATTGCTCGCGAAGCTGCTGCGTTTCTTTCTGCATCGTCTGAACTGCCTGCGCACTTTGTGGCATGTTTGTGCGAGGCCGCGTGGTGGATGGCGATGGCTCCGGTCGCAAGTGGCTGGTCAGCTCGTGTTGTATTTCCTGGAGTCGCGCCAACTCGTCTGGCTTCGGTGCCCCGTCCGCTTTCGCGACTAAGTTTGCTAGTCGAATGACAATGGTCGCGAGTTGATCGCCACGCTCATGCAGCGGTTGCATTTGTGCGAAGGGGCGAACCAGGCTGGACCAGTTAAGACTCTTGGCCTCACGAAACACGTGCGCGGCAGCGTCGCGTAGCTGCCCGCCCGGAACGCCGCCGGGCCAAATGTGATCGAACAGCACTCGCCCCAATCGTTTTTCTTCCTGGCTCCAACGTTGATCGGCTTCGACGATGGTTACATAGACCTTGATTAACAACCCTTTGTGCAAGTCGTCCATCAATTGGACAAAGCTCTCGGGCGTCCCCGGCAGAAAATTGGGGCATTGCTGAATGCAAAGCTTCGCACTCGCCAGATACAGCTGCTGGCAATCATGAATCGCTTGCTGAAACTGTTCGAGCAGGGAATCGAAGTTCGGGTTTGTCATGGCCCTAGTTTGCCATTAACACACGGTCGTGCAAAGCCTCACGAAGCGGATCGTCGCCCGGATCACAGAATCCCAGGTGCAAGTGCCGCCGCCAGCCCTCGGCATACTCGAACAGGCCCGACATTCGCCCGCATTCGGCGTCCAGATCGCGAAGCGTCTGTAAGTACGAATCGTGCCCTTGGCTTTCGTCAAGCCACTTCTTTTGGCTGACGTGTTTGGCCAACATCTCGACCTTACGTTCCACGACGTTAGTTACATTGACAAACATATCCGGTGTAACGAGTCGGCGGAGCGGATCCCGATGCGAAAACGGTTGAGCGTGGTAAACGGTCACTTTACCGGCCACCGGATCGCGTGGTGGATCGACTGGAAAGTTCGGCATGCCGCGCGTGAAGGCTGCTGTCGTCGCTAACCGACAGACATTCATGTGATCTTCCATATAATCGGCTGGCGGATGTGTAAGCACGATCTCCGGCGCGACGAGTCGCATCACGGAAGCGATCTTGGCGAGTGTACCTTGATCGAAGAAGACGGACATGTCGTCACAAATCGGTTCATGAAACACCGCGCCGATCAACTCGGTGGCCGCGATCGCTTCGTCGCGCCGCATCTTGGCGATGGTTTCGCGATCGTACTCCGTCGTGCCGCAACAACCGTTGGCGACATTCATGTAATGGAGTTCGTAACCTGCTTCTTTGAGCAGCATGAAGGTCCCCGACATGAAGATTTCAATGTCGTCGGGATGGGCGGCGATAGCGAGGGCAGTGGGCATTTTAGGCGCGTTCTATTCTGGGATATCAATTTCTGTAGGCGAGAGTAACGGTTGTCCAGACGTGCGGAGTCTCAGGACATGGACCACGTTGGATCGAATTACGAAGACCAAACGATACACATTCCCATAGCGAGTCTTGAAAGAAATCTCTCGGAGATCCTCACCGCAATCAAGAGACTCAGGCGCAGTGCCGAAGCCACGGGGATCGGTAGCCAGTGTTTTAAGCGCGCGATGGTAACGTCCCAACCAGTGTGCGGCACCACGCAACGAACGTTCCCTGAGCCATTGAAGCACACGGCTGACATCACTTTCAGCTCGATGGGTGACTTCGACCGTGAATCTCATGCGTCCTCGGGAATTTGGAACTGTTCTCGCATTCGCCGGATGTGTTCGTCCATCGGAATTGTCCTCCCGGCTTCGACATCCGCCAGTCCCTCTCGGATCGCATCAATTTCCTCTTGTCGATGTCGCCACATGTTAAGAGCTTGTTCTAGCGATAACTCGACATCGGAGTTCGCAAGTTGCTCGCCAACAAACTGATGAAATCCTGCCAGTTCACTTTGGCCATCGGTTGCCATGCTGTTTCTCCAAAATCCTGGATCGCTCTATCGTACCATCCTGACAGATCTGGCGTCAAAGCCCGGCTATTCGCCGCGCAACGCGGAAAGAATAGGCATCCTAATGCTCGCACGAACGGATAGAAGGCTCGAAAAGAACCCGACGACCAACACTGCAAGCAACATCAATCCCAGATCGCGCAGCAAGTCTATCGGGATCGAGGCATTACCGGTCAACTTATGAGGCAACACTGCGAGCATCGCGGCAATGGTTCCCGTGGCGAGCCCGCCAACGAGTAGCAAGACGTTTTCTAACAACACCATCCGAGCTAGTCGCTTTTCTCGGAAGCCTGTTGCACGTAGTAACGCGAGTTCTCCGCGTCGTTCCAAAACGTTTCGCATTTGCACAGCGGCAAGTCCGAACGTGCCCAGCAACAAGCCGAGTGCGCCAAGACTTTGGAAGGTACTCAAGTACGTGTTTTGGACGGCGAACAATTGTTCTAACACTTGGCTGGATTGAACGGCATCAAAGCCTTGATCGCTGAGCCGCTCTTCCAAGGCTTCGGCAACCTGTTTGCTCTTTCCCGGAGGGCTTTGAATCAGGAAGTACCGATAGCCAGAAACATCGGGGAACAGCCGCTCGAAGTCCGCTTCGCGAATCAATAGGCTTCCTTGCAGCACACTGTTTTCGAGCAAGCCGACAACATGAAACCGAATCGTTTGATCGTCATACGTCAGCTCCAGGTCCGTCCCGACGTTGGCGGGCGGTTTCAAACTGTACATCGCTGTGTTCATATCGATCACGACCGGAATCGCGTCGTCCCCTGATTTGTCGAGCAATTTCCAAGGATTCGATTTTTCGGCGTCGCTGCTGGCCTCGCTCTGCATCCAGCGAAACTTCGCGGCGGATGCCTCGTCGAAATGCTGGACGAACGAATCGGTCAAGCCGATGACGCGGGGTTGTGTCGAACGGTAAAGGTTGTTGCAGCTGGCGTCGTCACCCGGTTTGAATCGCAGTCCGAATGCGAGCCCGCCGTCCAGGACACCCTTCTTGTCTGCCAAAACCTCTTCACGGCCAGCTTCGCTGTTCAGATCCACGAATACTGATTCGGAACTCTGGGCGACCAGGTCAAAACCGCCAGCACCTTCATTGGATGGAGCGAGGCGAAACGAACTTAAACCCACGATCAAGAAGCTGGCCGTCGCCATTAGTCCGATCGTCGTAACGCTTCTTCCCGGGTTTCGGCCTGCATTTCGAAGAGCCAACTTTGTCAACGCCCATCCGCCCGTGAACGGCTTCAACTCTCGTCGTCCACCTCGCTTGAGACGTACCCAGACAAATAGCAACAAGCCAGTCAGCATCAAGAAGCCTGCGCCGAGAAACGCACCGGCTTGAGCCATGCCGCCCATTCGTACTGCCATCGCGGCCAGACCGAATGCTACAACGATGCAAAAAATTGACAGGAGTAGCAACTTGTGCTGAGTCCTATAAGCTACTGCATCCGCGTCGGTGGCTTGCCCGCCGAGCAGGCGGCGAATCGACACCCTCTTCGTCTGCCGAATGCTCCACGCGATCGTGATGACGGAAACGAGGACTCCCAGCACGTAGCCGAGCAGCAAGCTCTTGGTACTCCAGTAGAACTCCAGAAACGGTGTGGTGATGGCTCCGACCCACCAGGTACGTAAACCCGCCAGCATCAGCCAGGCGTAGCCGACTCCGATTGCTACACCTAACAATCCGCCATCCAACGCGACCAACGCGCCTTCGGCGACGAACAAGCGACTCGTTCTGCTGCGTCGCAAGCCGACCGCCAGCAGCGTGCCGATCTCACTGGCACGTTGTTCGACGCCCAAGCGGAACAGCAACGCCACCAAGAGCAACGCGGCCGCAATGATGAAAAAGCTTAGTCCAAGGAATAGACCATCAAACGGCGTCGTGCCGGAGGAGGCTGCCAACTGCTGACGCTTCACTGGCATAAAGTCCATGCCGAGTGATTCGCCTTGTTTGGCAAGCTCGTCCACGAAGGCTTGCTTGATCGAGCCGGCGGTGACACCTTCGCGCACAGAAATTCGATAGGAAGTCACGCGCCCAAAGCGGCTGCCCCATAATCGCTCGCCGGTCGCGAGAGAGACAAACGCCTTGGGTGTCGTGCGATGATTCTCCCAATAGTTGTCGTCTTGGCTGCGAACCAATTTGTAATCGAATGGAAACGGAGCGTTCCAGTCGTCGATCGTTTCTTGATCCGTGATATCTTCCACTTCTGGCGTCAGGTCTGGGTCGTTGGCCAACGTGGGCCGCTTGCTGTACACAGCGTCGCGTCCGCGGCGATAGGAGCTCGATGGCTCTGTGAGCGGTGTGATCGCCTTCACCGTGAAGTCGGCGTGAGTTTCGACGGCATCCCCGTGTGTCGTCTCGGCTTCGAAGTAGGCGACTCGGATTGTGTCGCCAGGTTTCGCGTCCTGATCCGCCGCCGCCCAACTGTTCAGGATGATTTCATCGTCCTGTAGAGCCGCGATCGGTCGCCCCTCCAAATCAAGTAACGGAAAGTCGCTCGTCACATCGATCCCACTAATCATCGAGTACGCGATCGCTCCCTGCGTCCCCGTCTCCCCCTCTCCTTGTCTCCCCATCTCTTTCGCCATCGTCGTTGCCAAATAAGTAATCACCCCTTGGCCACCCATCGGCGTGAAAGCACTCGCCGCAACCTTCTCGGCTTCCGGTGATAGGATCATTCGATCCGAAGTGACACTAAAGTAATCGTAGACCGTTTCCGTTTCGCCATCGCTCTCGAACGTCCGCGTGACGCGTTTCACCGACAGGCCATAGTCCTCGAACGTCGGACGCAATGCAGCTGCGAGCGATTGGCTGGCAACTTCGGCTTCCTTGGACGTTGGTGAGATGTTTGGCTTGAGCGAGACGAGCAGCGAGTTGATTTTTCCGTTCTGGTCTAACACATCTTGCAGCGTCGCGATCGAGACGAAGGCCACCAGCGGCACGCTCTGGCTGGGACGTAAGCTGAAACGACCGAGTCCACGCGCGGGAATCACATCGACGACCTTCAGCCCGGGAAGACTGCTAATGCGATCGGACTTATTGGCCAGCGGGCTATCGGCGGGGACTTGATTCCCTTTCGGCAGCCGGGCGACGACCTCGGACGATACGGTCGCGTTTAGATCATCGGCCAACGCTTGATTCAAGACGATTTCGTCCTCGCCAGGCAGCGTCTGCGGTCGCACTTCGTCTCCCAGATCCCAGAACGAAGCATCACAGCCGACAATCAACACGTTGGACGAACGGCCCGTTTGCCCCGCGCTTTGCAACTCGATAGTTGTCGAAGGAAACAAGATTGCAGGAACTGCATGTGTGTAGTAATTTGCAAAGCCCTCGGTTGCCGCAAGTTCCGCTGCGAGTTCTATGCGGAAGAAGCGATCCGTGACCAGCACTTCGTCGATCTCACCGAGACGTTCGAGTGTCAGATGTCGCAAACTGCCTTTAACCGAATCGCCCACAAGCAACGCGCCCGTGAGCACGGCGGTCGCCGCTGCGACACCAAATGCCACGGCGAGATTGATCCGCCAGTGATAGGTCAAGCTCTGAAAGACAAGTCGCCAGAAAGACATGATATGTTTCCGTGTGATCTCTTAGGCCCAGAGGGCCGGTACAACCACTGCCGGGGCTGTGAAGCCCCGGAATCGATTGTAGAACTCCTCCGAAGCCCCGGTAGGGGCGACACACTTCGGCAGCAAGTCTCTGTGTCGCCCCTACCGGGGCTTTAGTTAAGTGAGGGCTTTGGTTCCGGGGCTTCACAGCCCCGGCAGTGGTTGTGTCAGCCCTTCCGGGCTTGGTTCGCATCGCATAACCGTCCGTCATCTAACTCCAATCGCCGCGACATCTGGCTCGCCAGTTCCAAGCTATGAGTAACGACGATCAGCATCGTATTCTCTTGCTGTTGCAGTTCGAGCAGCAGGTTTCCCATCGCCAGTGCATTCGTTCGATCGAGGCTGCCGGTCGGTTCGTCCGCGAGCAACAGGATCGGGTTTTGAATCAACGCACGAGCAGCTGCGACGCGTTGCCGTTCACCGCCTGAAAGCTCGGCGGGACGATGCTCGATTCGATCCGTTAAGCCAACGCGATCGATCAAGTCGCGAGCGCGTTTGATTTGTTCGTCAGTAGGACTGCCTTCTGCCAAGGTGGGCACCAGCACGTTTTCCAGCACCGAAAGCTGCGGCAACAGATGATGATCTTGGAAGACAAACCCGATATGGCGATTGCGGAAGTGTGCCAGTTGCGGCTCGTTCATCGAGAAGGGGTTTTCATCTCTTAACGTGATCGTCCCCGAAGTTGGTTCGTCGAGTGTTCCGATGAGATGAAGCAGTGTACTCTTACCGCAACCGCTCGGCCC
>CAUJKL010000487.1 GCA_963204995.1 Planctomycetota bacterium
TGAGCCAATTCCCTAAATCAGACTTTGGAGCCTGGCGGCATTGTGATGAAGAGGATCTGAATCGCGTCGTCGGTGATCACGACGATGAAAAGACCGGAATGAAGTTGGTAGCGATGGCCGACGCCGGAAAGAGCGATTGGAAAGTCAAGATCGTCCCGCGTGATCAGAGCGTACTGGGCATGATCCGAGTCGCGTTCTATGCGAATCAAGTTTCCGAGGCCGTGGAAATGATTCACCATTGCCACGAACTGGGCTACGAAACGTCCGCCAATTTAATGGCCGTGTCGAACATCACCGAAGCCGAGATCGACACCGTGCTCGAAGCCGTTCGCCCCACTCCGGCAGGCACCATGTGCATTGTCGACAGTTTCGGGCATCTCTATCGCGAGCAGATCGACATGCTCTACACCAAGTACACCCAAGCCCTCGAAGGGACCGGCAAGGAGATTGGCATCCACGCTCACAACAACATGCAACTCGCGTTTGCCAATACGCTGGAAGCCATCATCCTCGGAGCCAACCGCGCGGACGCGACCATGGCGGGCCTGGGGCGCGGTGCGGGGAATTGCCCGATGGAGTTGCTGCTTGGATTCCTGCGAAATCCAAAATTCAAATTGCGACCCATCATCAAACTGTTGCAAGACCACATCACACCGCTGCGTGATACTGTCGAGTGGGGACCGTTGCTCGCGTTCAACCTCACCGGTCAGATGAATCTGCATCCACGAGCCGCGATCAAATTCCGGATGACTGCGGACAAAGACGACTACGTCAAGTTCTACGATGAGATCATCGCGGATATCTAGGCTCGAGTTTGGCAGTTTCTTTGGAGTGCGCTGACTTGTCACCGCTTTGGTATTTTGGGTCTTCAGACCCTGCTCACATTGCCAAGGAGCCGGAAAAAGGTGTTTCACACCGAAGACCAACGCGGTGACAAGTCACCGCACTCCAAAAACACTCACAGTTCCACCTGCACGTCTTCGCCAACGACGCGCACCGGAAACGTGCGGGCGTTCCAGCGAGCATTATCTTCGTCGAGGTATTTGCCGTCACGGACGCAGAACCGCCAGTGATGAATCCGGCAACGAATGGTATCACCTTCGAAGATTCCCCCGGCGAGCGATGCGCCAGCGTGCGGACATCGATTATCGAGCGCGAAGAACTTCCCGCCGACATGAAAAACGCCCACCATCACGTCATTGACGACGAACATGCGGGCCTCACCCTCGGGAATCTCGCTACTTCGGCAGACGGTATAAAAGCTTGGCATGCGGCACGGTTAGTGGTTTTTCTTCGTCGCGATTCATTGTAACGCATCGGATGGGGGCCACTCGCTATGACTCGAGTGACATCTCGCCGATGCTATCTACAAAGACAACTCGCGGCAGGTCGCCTGCCCATTGTTCCATAGAACGAGCGTTGCTTTTAGGTTCCGCGCGATCGTACCGGGGCATCCGCCACGTCCGCCCAAGCTGGCAGTGGGGCTTCAAAGTTCACTCGCTCGCCGGTCAGCGGGTGAGTGAATGCGATACGCCAAGCGTGCAAGCAGAGCGGCGGTTCGGCAGGCGAGAGCGTTTGCTTGGGACCGATTTGTTGGTTCGGCAAGTAAAGAGGATCGCCGACAACCGGCATGCCCAGGTGCCATAAATGCAGGCGAATCTGGTTGGTGCGGCCGGTCATTGGCCGAGCCTCGACGAGTGCCGTGCCATCCTCAAGCCGGGCGAGCGTGCTGAATTCGGTGAGCGAATCCAGGCCGTCGGGCTCGATGGTTCGAACCCCCACCGCACCATTTTCGACGCTAATTGGAGCGTCGCAGAGGAACTGGTCTTCCGTCGGATGGCCGTGGACGCGCACCATGTAAGCCTTTTCGACTTCACGTCGCTCGAACTGCGGTTGCAGCAATCCGGCCATGTGCCGTGTCCGACTTATGACAACGATCCCCGTCGTGTTCGCGTCGAGCCGATGGGCGACGCGTGGGCGTTCGGGTCGGTAAGCCTCGGCCATGATGTGCATCAACGTATTGCGATTGAACTGGCCGCAAGGATGAATCGGCAGCGGAGCCGGCTTGTTGACGACGATGATCGATTTGTCCTCGAACAAGATCTGAATGTCAGCATTCACTTCGGGTTCGATCGTTCCCGGCAGCACGTGGTGAAAGCGTTCTCCTGCGGAAACGATTCGAGTTGAAGATACTGGCCCTTCGCCGTTGACCATGCACCCGGCATCGAAGATTTCCAGCCATTGGTCACGACGAACATGCGGTAGGCACTCGCACAGAAACTCGATGAACACACATCCGTCGAACCGCTGAGGGACCTTGATAGGTCGCTTGTTTTCATACGGCAAGCTGCCGGGCAGCGGCGTGGTGGCGACTCGAATCGCTTCGTGCCGCTGCTCGATCGTGATGTGGAGCCGCTCTTCTGGTTCCTGATAGCAATACGGGCACGATTGGCTGGGAATGTACGTTGGTGATTGTTGATCCTCGACCGTCAGGGGCTCCTGGCAAGCGAAACACAACTCGGCATCAGTCTCTTGCAGCTGCGGATCAAGCGCGACGCGCTGATCGAACACAAAGCAATCACCGTCATAATGCTCGCCGCCACATTCCTCGAAGTATTTCAGAATTCCGCCATCCAGCTGGAAGATGTGTTTAAAACCTTCGCGTTCCATGAACGGCCCGGCTTTCTCGCAGCGGATGCCACCGGTACAAAACATGACAACGGGCTGGTCCTTCATTTCGGTGGGCAAGCGTCCCACGGCTTCCGGAAAGTCGCGGAAGTGTCCGACGCCGATGGGCACGGCGTTGCGGAAGGTGCCGAGTTTGACTTCGTAGTCGTTGCGTGTATCGAGCAGCGTAACGGGGCGGCCTTCGTCGAGCCACTGTTTCAACTCGCGGGCAGCAAGCTTGGGAGAAGTCCTTTCTCGCGGGACGATGCCATCAACTCCAAAAGCGATGATTTCCTGCTTGATCCGCACCAGCATGCGGTTGAATGGTTGATCGTCGCTGTAGCTTTCCTTCACCGGCAGGTCTGCCAGACCGGGGATATCTCGCACTTCCGCCAGCAGCTTGTCGATCGCGGCCCGCGTGCCTGCAACGAACAGGTTGATTCCCTCGGTGCTGATCAGGATGGTTCCCATCAAGCCCCAGCGTGTGCAGCGCTTGCGGAGTCGGCGGCGGAGTTCTTTCAAATCATCAAGCGGAGCAAACTTGTAGGCGGCGATGTTAACAACGGGTTTCATGCAGACGTCATTCGTGAAGAGCGGGTTCGGCGGTAGCAGCAGCTTTCGTGGCCAGCCCGAGCGACTCCGTGACGGCGAATGCCACCACGTCGAGATCGCTTCGAGCATGTCCCGTCATGATACCGATTGACTGCCCGTTGCGGGACCGGATGCGGACTTGATACAGCGTCCGATGACTGACTTGCGTCCCGCTATCGGTCACCTCGACGGATTCGAGCTCTTCTCGCTTCCAACGAAACGTCTTGCGACCAATCGGGCCGCGGCGAATCATCGTCAGTTCGTCGTAGTCGGTTGTTAACGTGAAATGCCGCCGCCAGGTAACGATGCCGTGCCAAAAGATGCAGGAGCCAGCTCCACCGAACCCAAGTAGAAAGAAGCCGCCGAAGAGTAACTGGCCGACTTCGACAAACTGAAGACCATGCTTCAATTTAGACCAAGCTATCGCGATCGCGATGCCAATGCCGGCGGACGCGAACACCAAGCCGAATAGCATCAGGCCGACGCCTTTCGCAAAGCCTAGTGGCGGAACGGTGATCTGCACGCCGAATGCACTTCGCTGCACTGTCAGGCGACTGTTCTGTGCTGGTATAACGCAGCCGGATTCGTCGCGAGAGAGCAGTTCCTGACGACGCTGATCGCGATCGGCCCGCAAGTGCATCTTGAGTGCGTGATTCAACTCGGCGGCAATCCAGCCTAGTTCGTCGTTCTCAAGCTGGCTAAGGCAGCCGAACTTATTCTCGGCGAAGGGAATGATTTGCAGTTCGTTGACAGGAACATCGTTGACTTCCATGCCGCTGTGGCCGCAGCGAATCTCATCAATCTCGTCTGCTTTCCATTCGCGCGTAGTTTTCCCGAAGATCGAATGATGAACGATCATGATCATGTCGTCGGCCGTGGCAATGGTGGCATGTCGACGACCCATATTGATTGCCGCCAACTGTATCCCGATTCCGACCGCAATGAACGGAACCAGTGCCAGGCCAATGACCCACGGTTCGCCTTCGCCTTCGAGAACTCCGGCCATCACGAGGACCGCCATCATCACGAAGAAGGACACGAAACTGTTCCATAGGACAGCCATGAACATCAGTCCGTGCGAGCCCTTCCAGACTCCCGCAGGTGGTATCTCGATCGTCATCCCGAAAGGACGCCGCTCGATGATCGCTTTGCCGTTGACCGGTTGGTCTGGCACGACCGATGCTTCTACTTCATCGCCTGTTTCGCTGGCTTCCACCAATCGGATCGTGGGCCGGTCGTGTGCGAGCTCGGTTCGGTCTTCCGGGTTTCGCCGGATCGTGGGCAACGCGACGGAAACATCCGCTTCCACTTGGCGCGAGAGTTCCTCGCCGAGACGTTGCAGCAACTCGCGAGGATAGCCGACTGCCACGGGGAACTGGGAGCCGTCTTTCATTTTGGCGGTCAAAGCTGTGTCGTGATCGCCAAGCCATATGCCTGCATCGCGAATCTGGCTGGTTTTGCCATCGCGATCGCGCGCCAAATCGCTGGCAGCCGCGATGCATAGTTGCTCGATATTCGCGACGGCGCGCTGCCGCTTCAGCCAGAACAAAAAGAAGCGTTCTCTAACAACGATGTTTCCACCGCAAACTTCGATATCGCAGCGTGTCTTGTTGCGAATGACCGCGACCCCACCTAGGAAGAGACCGACCGCCGGGACCAGCCCCAACAAACCGAGGCAACCGAATCCAATCGAGACCCATCCGATACCACCGTTCCTTGGCAAGTCTGCCAATCCTCCGGCGATTGGCGTCCACATCCACGCCACCATGAACAGCGTGGTGAACACCCCAAATCCGACGATCGCCCACCCGAACTGTCGCAAGCGGCTAAGTTTTCGATAGGGCAACCGATAGCTCGTACCGTTACCAAGTAATTCGGTCGTAAAGCTGTCCTGATCAAACCGCTCGAAACTGTTCATTTGCCTGACCTCGATCGTGCTGGTAGCTACAAAATACAGGATGTTTTCCACATGCGAACTATCCCGGCATGTTAGAAACTCTAGCTTGCTGGCGAGAAAATGTACTGACGCTCGTGACAATCGGAAGGGTTATGACGCCCGATCAATGTGTGCTCGGCCAACTTTTGCAGAGAGGCACAGTGAGTTACTTCACGCGCGGTTTGTAATATGATAAGAGGCGATTCAAACCACGTCGGATACTCAGCACACTTAGGGAGGGATCATCGAAATGAAGGCGAGAACATTAGCTCTGTTGACGATTGCAGCATGTGGGATCGGATACTTTGTCTTGGTGGCGCGGGCCGATGA
>CAUJKL010000488.1 GCA_963204995.1 Planctomycetota bacterium
CCGCCCGCGTCGCGACATTCATGCCGCGATCGTTTCGCGCATCAAAGTCATGGGCAAGATGGACATCGCGGAACATCGCGTTCCACAAGACGGTCGCTGCCAGGTCGTGGTCGAAGGCAAAGAAGTCGATCTGCGTATCTCGACGCTGCCTACCGTGCTCGGCGAAAAGGTCGTGCTGCGCGTCCTCGATCGACGACGCGTCACATTTAACCTCGACAAACTCGGCATGCCGAAGGAGTCGTTGGTCAAGGTCAAGAAGCTCCTGGCTCGACCATATGGCCTGATGCTGGTGACGGGACCAACGGGCAGCGGTAAGACGACAACGCTTTACTCGGCGCTCGAGCTTCTCAAGTCGGTTCATCGAAACATTATTACGGTGGAAGATCCCGTCGAGTATCAACTCGAACTGATCAATCAAGTTCAGGCCGAGAAGTCGCGGCAATTGACATTCGCCACAGCGCTCCGTGCCATCTTGCGTCAGGATCCGGACATCATCATGGTGGGCGAGATTCGCGATAGCGAGACGGCACAAGTCGCCGTGCAAGCCGCGCTTACGGGGCATCTCGTGCTGAGCACGCTGCATACCAACGACGCACCCGGCGCGGTCACGCGACTGCTCGACATGGGTCTGGAGCCCTTCAAGATCTCGGCTTCGGTCGTCGGCGTGATCGCACAGCGGTTGGTGCGAACGATCTGTCCGAAATGCCGGGCCTCGTATTATCCGCCCGCCGACTTTCTGGAAAGCATTCATTACAAGGGCGACAAGCGACGCTCGTTCGCTCGCGGCGAAGGATGTCGCGACTGTTACGACACGGGGTTCCACGGCCGTCTGGGTATTTATGAGGTCTTAGTCATCGAACCCGAGTTGCGAGAAATGATCTCCGCAGGTGCCAATGTCGAAGAACTCCGGAAATGGTTCCGGGCGCATGGCGGAAGCACGCTGTTGGACGAAGGGCTGCGAATGGCCGAACAGGAGTTGACGAGTTTGGACGAAGTCATGCGCATCGCCTTCGCCGAGTAACAATATGGTTAGCAGTGCGAATAATGCTGGGAAGATGGCGGTTAAGGTGGCGCAGATGGCGCCAGCGAAGCAATCGTTGTTTGGTCCCAAGGTCAAGCGATCCGAGCTGGTCGACATGACGTCTCAAATGGCGATCATGACGCGAGCCGGTGTCGACATCGCCTCCGCACTGGAGTCACTCGTTCGTCAATGCACGTCACCGGTGTTGCAGGAAATCTTGGAAGAGGTCCACGAAAGCGTGCTCGGCGGCAAATCGGTGTCTGAATCCATGGCGAACTATGGCCACGTGTTCGACGAGACCTATGTCGCAGCCGTCGCTGCGGGCGAGGCTACCGGACGCCTCTCTGACGTGTTGGTTCAACTGGCCGATCTGCTCCGTAATGACCTACGATTGAAAAACTCCGTTCGTACGATGCTCGCGTATCCAATCCTGTTGTCGAGCGTTTCGGGGCTTGTGCTGCTGGCATTGATTCTGTTTGTCTTGCCAAAGTTCGCCGAAATCTTCGCGGACTTCGAGGCGCCACTGCCGGTCATCACACAGTTCCTGATCTCCGTGTCGTTCGAGCTGCGAACGCGTCTCTGGCTTTGGGGGCCGCTTGTCCTAAGCTGCCTCACAGGCGTGTATCTTTTCAAACGCAGCGAGAAAGGACGCCTGATGTGGGACAACATCTCGCTGAACGCGCCGGTGATATCGAAAGTGACTCGCGCGCTCTTGATCGGGCGTGTCTGCCGGTTGCTGGGGATCATGATCGAAAGCGGCGTGCCCTTGTTAGACAGTCTGAGGCTGGCCCGCGCGTCGGTGAAAAACTCGCTGTACAAGGAATTGTTCATCGAGTTGGAAGACGACGTGATGAACGGTCGCGGGCTGTCCAAAGCCTTGCTGGCGAGCGAGTTTATTCCCGGCTCGGCTGGCGAAATGGTCGTTACGGCCGAGAAGACGGGAACGCTGGGCATGGTGACACAAATGATTGGCCAGCACTACGAAGAAGAGGGTGAAGCCAAGCTGAAGGAATTCGTGGCCTTTCTCGAACCGGTCATTACGGTCGTGATGGGCTTTCTCGTGGCCGTCATCGTCATGTCGGTGATGCTGCCTCTATTCGACTTGTCCTCTGCTGCAAAGGGATAACAAAATGTCAAAGCACGGAAGTCGCGCCATCTCGGGCGGACGGTTGCTTGCCGTCGCGGTTTTACTGGCCGCAGGATATTTGGTCGGCGTATCGACCCGCGAGGCAGCGGTCCAAGCCGAAGTCCGCCGCAACGAACCAGTTCAAGAGCCGTTTCAAACCGGCGATCAACGTTGCGAGATCGTGCTGCGCGAAATGTCTGTGACGCTCAACAGGTTGGATGCCCGGATCGAGCGAATTGAGAAGCTCGCAACACAATTCGCCAACCGAGACGGGCAACCGTTACCCGTGGAGATTCGCTCACGATGATCTTCTCGCGAACAAGAGGCTGGATCGGCGTCGACATCGGGACGCACATGGTGAAGCTCGCCCAGGTCGAACGTCATGCTTCGCACATCGAGTTAGTGGAGGCGTTAAGCATCCCGCGGCAGGAGCTTTGGCTGGACAGTGCCGACGGTGCGAAAGACATCTCGTCGAGCCTTGAAATCCAAGCCGCACTCTCCTTGGGAGCAAGATTCCAAGGTCGAGATGCTGCCGTTACACTGCCCATGGCGGTGTGCGACGTTCGAACGTGTAACGTCGAAGCCGGCACCGACGCGGAGCAGCGTGCTGCCGTGCAACGAGAACTCGAGTCCGTCAGCGCGGACACACAAGGGGCTCGTGAATTCGATTACTGGTCGGTCGAGTTACCAACAGACAAAGGGCCGGTCGCGGACAACACCATCGCCCTATCGATTACCTCGGCCTGGGCCTCGCGAGTGGGCGAGGATCTGCGGGAAGCGGGTTTAGTGGGGCAGGTTCTGGATGGCTTGCCGCTTGCAGCAGCACGAGCCATCGCGATCAGCATGCCGAATGCAAGTGGTCCCGTTGCCGCAGTTGATTGGGGCCATCATCGTGCGACGCTGTGCTCGGTCATTGGCGGACGGCCATTGTTCGTTCGCGCTCTCCGCGAGTGTGGGTTTCAGTCGGTAACGTCAGCCCTTTGCAAAACTCTCGCCGTCACGGCGGATGAAGCGCGGAAGCTGCTACACGACCACGGGTTGCCCAATCGAACGCGCGGAGGCGTCACGGAACTACAATCCGTCATCGAGGAAGTCGCGCGCGAACCGCTTGACCGGTTCGTTGAAGAATTGCGGCGTACGACCGGATACTTGTCGCAGCAGCGTCGCAGCATCGCCCCACAGAGAGTTGTGTTGCTCGGTGGTGGAGCCGCCGTCAAGAACATGGCGAGTTATCTCGACGACCGCATCGAAGTGCCCGTCGAGGCGTGGAGTCTCGACGCCGCCGCTTCCACGACGGCGCGAGAACGTCAATACCCGATCGAACTGTTTGGACCTGCGATCGCACTTTCCTCGCTGGCTTGGGCCAACTGATGAAGACACACCTCAACCTGATGCCGATGCGATATCGACGCGGACAATTGATCCGTCGTCGCTTGAAGCAATGGTCTGTGTTGTGGTTGCTGGCCGCCGGTGCGACCGTTCTGCTCGGCTGGACGCAATGGTCGCAGTACCAAGCGGGTGCCGCGAAACTCGCCTCATTGAGAACTCGTTACGAGCCCATCGAGGCGATGAAGGGTGAGGTGACTGGCCTGCGGGAAAAGATCGACGCGTTACAAAGGCGCGAATCACTCGCCCTCTCGCTGGCCGACGAGCGGTCGATGCTCGGACTGGTCGGGCTGCTGAGCCAAGCCCGGAAAACCTGTGAAGGCCGCGTCTCCATCGGTCAATTGAGTCTTAACCGCAACGAAGACAGTCAATCGGCCGCGTGCGTGTTGACGTTGTCGGGAGTCGCTGCCGACGACCTGGCCGTAGCTCGCTTTACGACCGCACTTCGCGAGGCCGATGCGTTTGTGGGCGTCGACCTGAAGTCAACTGGAAGCACTTTGGTGGGAACCGTGGAAGCCCGTACGTATACGCTGGAATGCACTTTTTGAGAAACACGATGTCGACCGATTCAAATGACCGCAAGCTGATGGTACTCGGATGGCTCTTTCATCTGGGAGGGCTGGTCACGCTCGTACTTGCCGCCTGTGCCTATCAATTTGTCATCTCTGGATTGATCACGCGTCAAGAGAGCGATAACGCGGAGGAGATCGAATCGCTCGAGATCCTTCTCGAAACCGAACGCGACACGAGCGTGGAGTTCGCTAATCTTAAAGCAGAACTCGCTCGGCTGGAAACGAGTGCCGAAGCGGCACGACAACGCATTCCGGAAACGCCGCAGGAATCGGAGTTCTTGGCACAGATTTCAGAGGCCGCCCGCGACAAGGGGCTAGCGATCAATAACTTCACGCGTGGTGCGGTCACGGTGCTCGAGACGCACTCGCAGCTGCAAATTCGTTTGACGGGCGAAGGTGACTACGCCAGCATCTGCGGCTTCTTCGAAACGATGGCGTCATTTTCGCGAGTTGCCACCGTCAGCCAAATGAATCTCAGTGTGCTTGCGGACTCCGACATCTATCCGCTCGACATGACCATGACTCTGTACTTTGGTGCCCGAGCACCGCAAGGAGGCAATCGTGGCTAAACGATCGAAAGCACCGAAGGGTGGTTTAACCCCTGGCAAAGCGATCATGATTGGCGTTCTTACCGTCGTCTTACTGATCGTCATCGTCACGCAGTTCGGGGGCAAAAAGAAAATCGTCGCCGTAGAAACTCGCAGCCGGCGGACGGTATCGGAAAGTTCGGAGTCGACGAGTTCTGGAGCGCCAACCGGCGCGTCGATTCCGACGAAGCGATCGGAGAAGCCTTGGCCCACGTTCGACGTCGCTGCTGTCGTTGCCAGCAACCCCTTTATGCTGCCTGAAGTTCTTCTCGGCGATGGTGAAGCTACGAAGGATTTAACGGCAACGTCAGAGATCGGGGAAACTGCGGAAAGTTTAGCGGCCCTTGAATCGGCCAAGGTCCGAGAAATGCGACGCCGCCAGGCGGAATTTATGACGAGCTTGCGGGCTAAAGGGGTCGATATGATTCTAAGGTCCCCTCGTGGGAGCATAGCGCGCATCGGTGACTTGAGCTTGCGAGTCGGCGATGTCCACGAAGGATTGCGAGTTGAAGAGATCGGTCAAAACGGAGTGGTCTTCGCACCGACTGTGGCAGGAGCTGGGCAGCAAGAGTAAGCACGGAGGTTGATTCACCGATGCGTAGTCGAGGTCGTCGAACTGGACGGCGTCTCGCGATCCCTTTGTGGGGCGCGCTCGTTACCGCTGCGCTCGTACTCGACTTAGCCTGGTCACAAACCCCGACGCAACCCAGACCGATTCGCACGGCTCAACTACCATCCGGTAGCCCTAGCTCCGTGCCGGCACCAACACCCAATGATGTGCAGCGCGAGGAAATCGCGCCGCCCACACAAAATGAAGAGGAAGAGCCAGATTACACGGTGCCGCTGCGCGGACCGTCGGACGGCATCGTCTTGGAATCCGAAGACGGATTGGTTTCGCTGGTCGCGCGCAACGCTTCGCTGCAGGATGTATTGACTGCTCTGGCAGAGACGCAAGGCTTGAACCTGATCACGCAAGAGTCGGTCACGGCTCTGTTGAATACGACCATGCATCGAGTGCCGTTCGAAGATGCCTTGGACGTCATTCTTTCGACCAACGGTTACACTTGGGTTCGCAACCGCAACGTGATTCAGGTTACGAATGTCGCGGGCTCGGTAAAGCTCGCACCGGAGACGCAAGGGCGAACCGTAGAAGTGTTTCAACTCGACTATGTCTCGGCGACCGACGTGAGTTCAGTCGTCCTGACGATGCTGTCGCCCGTGGGTAGCGCGCAGATCATCGAAAGCTCGCCCCTTGATAATCGCAAGACTCAAGAGCTCTTGGTCGTGCAAGACCTGCCCGGATACCTCGAAAACATCCGCACCTACATCAGCAAGCATGACATACCTCCGCGACAAGTTCTCATCGAAGTGTATATCCTGAAGATTGACTTGACCGACGACATGCGACATGGCGTTAACTTCGATCAGATCTTCAATAACTCTTCCGAGATACTCAAGATCCAATCGCTCGGCCTCGCGAATGCGAGCCCCACGCAAGGGTTCATGCTCAACCTCAGTGGCGGCAACTTGGGAACCGTCATCGAGATGCTGGAAACGACGAATGATGCCAAGACGCTCGCGTCGCCGAAAATTCGCGTGTTGAACGGTCAAACGGCGCGGATTCAAGCCGGCGAACAGTTGGGCTATAACGTGACGACCACGACGCAAACGAGTACGCTTCAGAGTGTGCAGTTTCTCGATGTCGGCATCGTGCTGGAAGTGACACCTCGCATCGGCAACGACGGTACGGTGGTGATGAATGTCAAACCCGAGGTTTCCACCGGCATCGTGAATCCCGCCACGGGGTTGCCGGAAGAAAAGACGACCGAGCTGCAAACGGACGTCATGTTTCGCGACAATCAGGCGTATGTGGTTGGTGGCTTGATCCAAGAGACCGCCACGGATGTGCAGAGTAAGCTTCCGATACTGGGCAGTCTCAAGCACATCGGCTTCTTCTTTAAACGCGCCGAAGTCGTTAAGAAACGCTCGGAGATCATCGTAGCGCTGCTGCCTCGCGTCATGCCCTTTGATCCGATCACCGAGGAAAACTTGCAGATCGAGACCCAGCGAGCGACCACACCGCTCTTGTATGGCCCCTTGCTGAAGAACCCGCGCCCCTGGGAGGCTCAACTGCCCGGTGCCTACGCGAACCCACACATGCGTCGTTTGCCGCCCACCTGGGACTACCTCAATTTGCAAAACA
The DNA here is from genome assembly GCA_963204995.1 of Planctomycetota bacterium. Lineage (GTDB taxonomy): Bacteria > Planctomycetota > Planctomycetia > Pirellulales > Pirellulaceae. Next base: position 6,896 of record CAUJKL010000488.1, read on the forward strand.
ACTACGATTGCGACCTCGCAGCCGTTCCACTTGAAATGGCTTCGACTGGGGAATCCGTTCACTTTGTTCCGACGACTGTGTCACAAGTCCCACCGCCGACCTATCAGATCGGACTGCCGGATGCAGACCGAGGGATCAATACAACTCGCATATCCCGATTACCGCAGACGTCCGAAGTACAACCCTCGAGTGGCCGATTCGTACCAGCCTCCGCGAATACCATGCTACGTTAAAGATAGAGCATCTGCGTTTCATCGCGTTTGAGGTTTGGTCCGGGAGGAACTCGAAGTGTCCAAGTACCTGAATATCCCGGACGACCTTCTGAGCTTGATCGAGAAGCGCGAGCAGGAAGATCGTCGCATCGCTGAGCGTCGCGTGGAAGATGAGCTGGCGACCCAACAAGCCCTTCACGAAGAAAGACGAGAGAGCCAGCGACGGAGTGGCGAACCGCGCCGAGAAGGCGACGATTGAACGCCAATTTCCGCAGGGCCTAATCGACTAACACTCTACAACCTTGGAGGCCCGTCATGGATGATACGCCTTGTCAAGAATTCTTTACGCAACCGACGCACATCTGCCACCGACAATACGAAGCACCGCGAACCGTTTTCGTGGAAGGTCGATCGCAAAAGGAAGTTGCCGAGAAGTTCGGGTTCACGCAAGGTTCCTCGATCAATTGGTAGCCCAAGCCGGTTATCCAGGAACCAAAATGGTGCCGTCGGGTGCAGCGTTCCTGAGTTTGTTAGCGTTCAAGCTGCTTCGCAAAGAACGACTGAGCCATAACCGTCGTAGTAGCGGTTCGCGGCCGCGTCGTTTCGCCCCGTGTTTTGCGATGTTTCCGAAGTATCGCAACAACCTTCAGGACGCAGAGGTCGCAAGTTAAAATTCTGTCGCCTCGATTAGACTTAGGTCGATTACATTCCGCAATAATAGATAATAGTATGTTTCCTCCGAAAAAGACTCCCGCACCCGTAGCTCCATGATTCTCCTGATCGACAATTACGACAGCTTTGTTTTTAACTTGGCCCGCTATTTCCAAAGGCTGGGACAAGAGACGCATGTCGTGCGCAACGACGAGATTGAAGTCGAACGCGTCAGAACACTCGCTCCCGATGCGATCGTCTTGTCGCCGGGGCCATGTACGCCGAACGAAGCGGGTTGCTCCCTCGACATCGTTCGCGAACTTTGGCAAGAGTTTCCAATACTGGGAGTTTGTCTAGGCCATCAAACCATCGCAGCAGCTTTCGGTGCGAAGATCACACGAAGTTCTCAACCGATGCATGGCCGCACGAGCTTGGTGTTTCACGACGAATCTGACGTCTACCGATCCATCCCGAGTCCGTTCTCGGTCTGCCGATACCATTCGCTTATCGTTGAACATGCGACGCTGCCGGACGAGTTGATCGTCACGAGTCGCACCGAAGATGGCGTCATCATGGGGATTCAGCACCGGCATGCTCCTGTCGTAGGCATGCAATTCCATCCCGAATCGATTCTCACCGAGCATGGCTTTCAGTTGCTTGCCAACTTCCTGTATCTAGCTGGACTTGCCCCGAAGGCACTCCCGCCAACACAATCCGAAAGACTTCTTTCGTCTGTCGCGCCAATTCAATTGCCAACCACCCCAGTCACGTTTTGATATGATCCTCGAAGGCATCGTCACCACGCTGAACGAAGACGGTTCGCCCAACATCTCGCCGATGGGTCCGGAGGTCTCTACGCCGCTCACGAGATTCGTCTTGAAGCCGTACAAGACATCGCGTACTTATCAGAATCTGAAACGAGCGGGCGAAGGCGTCTTACACGTGACCGACGATGTCGAGTTGATCGCGCGCGCCGCGATCAATCAGTTCGACGTGCCGCCCACAACATTTTCTGTAGCGGCGGTTAAGGGAGTCGTCTTGGCGGACGCCTGTCGTTGGTATGCATTTCGAGTCACGAACCTCTATGACCGAGAAGACCGCACTCGCATCGAATGCGAAGTTGTTGCTGCAGGCCGCATCCGGGATTTTTTTGGGTTTAATCGTGCGAAGCATGCGGTGTTAGAAGCTGCGATCTTGGCGACTCGCACAAAGTTCTTGCCGCAGACTCAAGTCAACGAAGAGTTGGTTCGCTTGCGGTCGTCGATCGAGAAAACGGCAGGCGAGCAGGAACGGCACGCGTTCGCGCTGCTAGTCGCTTACATCGAAGCCGCATACATTCGCGAAACGCCGTCGACCTAAGTCCTGCCCTGCGCACCGGCGAACAAATCGCGCCCCGCAACTAACGCCTTCATCTTCCCGTCCGCAACATTTCGGGGCAGCATCCAGAAGCCGCAGTCCGGATGGACATACTGGATGCGGTCGACGCCAAGTTCATTCGCCGCTCGCTCGATCCTGTGGGCAACCAGCGTCGACGACTCGACTTCATTGTCTTTGATGTCGATGACACCAATACCCAGTCCGAGTTCTGGTTTGACGTCTTTCAGAATCGCCAACTCTTCCGCAGGACGTCGAGCAATCTCCAGCACGACGTGATCGGCTTCGAGAGCATTCAAGAAGGCGACCAGCTTGTCGTACGTCCCTTTCTGAATCGTCTGGCCGCCGTAGTTGCCGTAGCACAGGTGAACGGCCTTCTCGGTGGTCACGCCTTCCAGTACGCGGTTGATTCCAGCAGCAGCGATCGGCCCATCATTGGGATTGCCAGTGACATTAGCCTCGTCGATTTGAATCACATCCGCGTCGATGGTGGCGATCTGCTGCTGGAGTACGTCCGCCAGACCCATCACCAACGCTTCGAGATCTCGGTAATGTTGGTTCGCCAACATCTTCGCGAGCATGTAGGGACTGGTGACGGTGAACTTCTTGGGCTTCGTCGTTAGATCTCGGTACATCTCATAGTCGGACTTCAGATCGAGCGTCCCAGCACTCAGCGGTCCAACCACGATCCCGGGCGGTTTCGCACGAAACTGGTTTCCCGGCTTGCTCCGCCACGCGGCCAGTTGCTCGGTCGACAAGACAGACTTGACGCCGTCCATCGGGCGGACGAAGAAGTCGATCATCCCGTTCGTCTCGGCGTGGTTCACGTCCCAGCGATACAACTCGCCATCCGCCACGACATCAATACCGGCCAGTTCCTGCGTCTTAATGACCGCGAGGATTGCGTCACGCAGACTTTCTCGCGTGCTAAAGACTTGCAGCCAAGTCGGAACGGGATAGCTGCCAACGACGGTTGTTTTAATCATGATTTTCAGTAGTCCGAAGTTGAATTCTGAGGGGAAGGGTATGCCAAATGAGAGCGGTTGAGCGGTTGAGCGGTTGAGCGTTCAGCGTTCAGCCATCAGCCATCAGCCATCAGCCATCAGCTTTTAGCTTTTAGCTTTTAGCTTTTAGCCATGCCGTTTAATCGCTGAGAGCCGATGGCTGACCGCTGAAAGCCTCTTCCGGCGTCTGCATCTCGCTCATGTCGGGTTCCACCGCGAAGCCAAAGCCCTCGCATTGTAACGAACCAATTTGCAACCGACCATCGACCAGGTGTGGCGCGACGATGCCATGCTGTTCGGTGTAAAGATCGCCATGTGCCGCAAGTGCGGCAGCTTGTTGCTGCTTTGGCAAGTAGGAAAGGCCACGATGATAGTGATGGCCGTTGCGTTCGACGTGTTCAAGGCCAAGCGTGGCCACGAGACAGAGATCCGATTGCACTGGCACGATTCCAACCGTGCAAAGGTCTTCGCCGGTCATGATGTAGTCACCGGTTCGGCCGCGATCGTTGTGCAACCACGTCAGTCCTGCGTTCAGCAAGCTCTTTACGACACCCTTGCAACTCTTGCTGCTAACACCGCGATAACCGAGTTCGATTGCCTTGCTGTACGAGTCGAGCGTCCCATCCGATTCGTCGATAATTACCGGCTTCGTCCGTGACAACTCTCGAATGCCGCCGGTGTTTTCGGCAGAAAGCGCGATCCCGCGTTCCAACGGCTGTTCGACGGCGATCACGTTGGACCACAGCGTATTCAAGGCGGGCTCACCGCGAATTGCTTCGATCAAGGTATCGAAGTCGCCGGCATTGCCGTACTGCTCGTTGCCATCGAGCGTGATACCGTACCGTTCGTCGCGGTGTCGCTGAACGATCGCGGCGATCGCTTTTAGGCGTTCGATGTCCCGCTCCAGTTGGTTCGATACTTTGATCTTCAAGTACCGCAAGCCACACCGCTCGATATACTCTTCCAATGCCTGCGGAAAGCCATCCTCAAGCCGCTCGTCGACCGGAATCTCGCTGGCCGTGAGCGGATCGGATAATCCGACCGTATGCCGCACATAAATCGAGTCGCGAGGCTCCGGCGGCAGCCAATCGCTCGGCTGCAGTCCGGCAAGTTGTGGGTGGACGTCGCCCGGAACCAAGTCGAATAAGTTGCCTCTTACAGCCTTGGCAAAGCTAACATGTTTCGCTCGGCAAATGGCGTCGAGCACTGCACGTTCAACGATGCTCGCCCCGAAACTTGCCAATAGAGGCGGCAAGTCACGCGCGACGCTGGCTGCGTGAACATGCTCCAAAGTCGCTCGCCATGCTGGGAAGAATTCGCTAGGTCGCGCGAGTTCAGCTCGATAACTCGCATCCGCTTCGGCAATTGCCCACAACATGTCTTTTATCTGCTGCTCGAAGCTCTTCCCTGCCGTCTTGTCGAACCAACTGGGCGGCAGGCAATCTCCGCTGTAGCCCGCCTGCGTTCGCCCATCAACTTCGATGGCCACTCGAAAGACGGCTTGAGGGCACCACGTAAGGCACGCTTTGCCATAACGAAACGGCAGCCGTGTGGTCGAATTGCGAAGGCCCAGCTGGGTTTCTTTGAGTGTAAATTTCATGAGCGCTCGTGGTGGAGGTGGCTGGGGCTGAGTCCGCGAAGCCCCGGCTTACCGTAAACTCCAATCAGCCGTGGCGTCGAAGACTCCGCCACAGCCACCCGCCCGCCTGTTTCAAGATTTGAAAGTTATTTCCTGGACGGTCCTTATTCTACAAGATTCTCGGCCGCCAACATCCGGAGGTGATCCAGCGCGGCGTAGGCGGCATCGGGCTCGACGGCAAAGATCGCTTGGGAGAAGGGCGGTGCCTGCGCCTGCTCGTGCAGGATGCTCAGATGATGCTGAAGCAATAGTTTCCGCTCGCGAGTTGTTTGCAGCAAGAAATGCAGCCAGAGCCACGCTTCCGCATAGTCACGTTGCGTCATCTGATCGATCGCGGCCAGCTTGTCGAGTCGCGCGAGGTCCGGCTTCCACATGCCTTTACTGGCTTGTGCGTCGAGCAGCTTAACATGCGCGACGTGCAAGCCGTTCCAACCACGTGGCGTTTCGAAGTACTCTGCAATCCCTTCGTCCAGCCACAGCGGAGTGTTCGGAATCACCGAATGCAGATAGCCGTGAGTCACTTCGTGCCGCAGATCTTCCGCGACGCGATCACCCCACTGGGCATACACCGTCAACCGCGTGTCGCTCTCCACAAAGAATGCTCGACGATCGGGCAATTCAGGAAAATGGCGGTCGATGTATTTCTTGTACGACTCGGCCTTGCTGAATAAGTAGATATGTATCGGCTCGTCCGAAACAGGCACATCTAGTTGCTCGGAGATGTCGCCGCGAAGTGCCACCAGTTCCTCAACCAAACGGTGACGTGTTGCCAGCTTGAAGTCGCTATACACGACCAGCTGGTCGCGAACGACGGACAACTCCTCGGGCAATGTGGGCGCACTGCGGACGGTCGCACAGCCGGCGATGAGCGGAACGAAAAGCAACGCGATTCCAAATCGCAAGGCGGGACTCCCAGGCTGATAGCATTGAAGGGAAGGATTCTAACAGATCCCCACCTTCGGCAGAACGCCAAGAGTAGGCCGGAACCAGGCTTTGCGCAGTTCCGGCAGAGGATCGAGCGGCGAACGCTGGCACTCGAAGACCTGTTCCGTCCTACGTTTTTGCGGCCTATGCAGTAGCGCCCACAAGCTTATCCAGCTCCTGCTTGAGTTTTCCCAGGATGTCTTCGTAAGTGAAGGCACCTAATTCCTCCGTCCCGCGTTTGAGGTTCACGAAATTCGGACCGCACCACAAGCCGAGGTCGGCATCATCCGTCTCGCCCGGTCCGTTTACGCGA
>CAUJKL010000489.1 GCA_963204995.1 Planctomycetota bacterium
TAAACGGCTCGACCGTCGAGTTGATAGTCGCGCAGCAACCCGGCGTCCACGAATTCCTTTAGCGTCCGATAAACCGTCGCCCGGCCCACGTATCCGTCTTGCCCATGCGATGGCAACTGGTCGATCAGCGTGTCGGCATCGAAGTGTTCGTGCCGAGCAAAGACGTGCTCCAATACGGAACGCCGCGGTTTGGTCATCCTCATGCCGCGACTTTGCAAATACTCCTCGAAGCGTTGCAGCGGCGACAGGGAGACTTCAACATTACCGAGCGAGTATTCTTCCGACATCGTGTACTAGCCAATCTCGTCTAACAGACGCTCCAGCGCGCCATTCAGCTTGGCATCGGTCTCATAGGTGCCGGAAGCGATCTGAGCACGTAGCTCATGGACTCGTTCCTGGCGGATGGCGGGCATTTCACGAACGCGGCTGACCAGGTCGGCTTCGTGCGAAATGTCCAATTGATCCACCTGTGTCAGCGAACTGAACTGCGGCTCCGAAGCTCTCGACGCACGCGTGTTGTGGTGCGGCGGGTTAATGGCTTGAGCGCCGTGTAGATGTGCTGGTCCGTTAATTTGCATCTTTATCATCTCCCCCAACGACAAACTAATGCCAGGGTGCTGTTGGTTACAACCAACAACGGTAGCTTAACCCTGACACGACTCGTCGGCTAGTGTCCAATGGATTGGAAATCGGTGCTCCAAAACCCAGCGGGACGACTTGACTGGGTTGATCCGCAGAAAGCTATCTCGATGGCGACTCGCCCGATTGGGCCCATGATTGAAAATCAGTCGACTCGAAAACAGCACTCTGTTCGCGGACCAGTTTGTCCGTCCCACTAATCTACGTCACGTTTCGTCTTGTGCGTCGCAATCCGTGTCGTAAGAGCGCTGTCCATTGCGGAAGATGACCTTCGCGATCGCACTCCATTCATCGGCTTGGGACACCCCAAGATTGAACGTAAATCGTCAGTGAACTTCCTGTACGGTTGATAGGTGCCCCGACCGCTTATGACGGCTGAGCGCGGTGACGACAATCAGTCACATCACACCCGTGCTTGACGATGCCGAACGGCAACAACGGATGGTGAATCTTTGCGACTCGTGTCGTTTTCGTGTCGTCGCGTTTCATTACGTAAACATCTCGGCATTGGTTCCCGCACAGTTCGGAATTCGCAATAAACGTGACAAACGATGCGGGTTGGGAGTGTATGCGAATCGGTAGAGCGGGGCAAGTTCAACCGCCACGCCGGCACGAACTGATGCGAGCGCCAAGACCGCACAAGTAACCTGAAAGCAAACGTTGGGCAAATTGCCGATTTTGCCCGGCTTATGATTCAGCCGCTTGGCGATCGCCTGCGGTCCTTGTGAACTTCGAGAGGTCCGCACGCTATCGCGTGGCGGCTGATGTGCGCGACGTTTCGGAGAAGATCGCTGGAACTCATTTTACTAACGCAAGTTGTGACGAATCCGAACCGGTTCACGAATAATCCGGACTAGCGTCAGCCGCGTTATGCGGCCGGCATAAGGAGCAGTCCCGAAACAAATTCCGTACGACGCCCCTGGCACAACCTTCTTCGGCCCTTCGGCCCCGACCCACCTTCGGCGTGTGCCCGGTCGGTACAACCTCCGCCGGGGCTGTAAAGCCCCGAAATCGCATCAATATCAGCCCGAAGCCCCGATAGGGGCGACATAGCGCACTGCGCGCCCACTGTGTCGCCCCTATCGGGGCTTAGGGCAAGTTGAATGCTCGTTACCGGGGCTTTACAGCCCCGGCAGGAGTTGTGTCAGCCCTTATCGGGCTTGTCACACCAATCACGAAGAGACAGTTTAAAGATGGTGAAAGGCTGTCGCACATGTCGAGAATCTATTTCGGGACTGTTCCTAAAGATCTCAATGGCCCCGAGAAATCGGATCAACGGCGATCGTCGGAATGCACAAACGTTAGACCGGCGTCCGGCGAATAAAAAACGAGGGCGAGCGGTCTCAGTCAGAATCCCGACGTTCGAGATAATCAGGATCGCTCGCGACGCGATGTGCCGGGGTGAGCAACAACTAGCCTTCTTGTTTCGAGTCGAGCGCCATGCAGTAGTGGATCTGGCGGGCGACTTCGCGAAAGCCAAGGGAGGGATAAAGTCCCTGCCCTATTTCGTTTTGGTCGAGCGTCTCGATCTTGGCGTGGGTGAGACCTGATTCACGAAAGTTATTCAGGGCGAATTCGATTAGCTTGCGGCCAATACCACGTCCTCGCTGACGCGAATCGACGGCCAAATTCGGAATCAATCCCATCCCGGCATCGTGATCGCGAAAGGTGGTGATGTATCCAACGACTTCTCCGTCCAGTTCGGCAACGAACACACCGTCCGCGTCACGAGCAACATCGAAGTCAATATGTCGCGTCTTCCGCCAGCGCCAGTCGCGGTTGTTGATCGGGCCAAACTGGTCTTCGATATTACGATCAATCGAAACGCCATCAAACCCTGCGACCGTCAACCGCTTAATCGTCTCTAAGTCCGTTGGCCGATAGTGGCGAATGTGCAGATCCACGCAAACTTCCTCTCAGGTGTCTCGTCGCGGCACGTCGATCACAACGCACCACGCGTCGAAGTTGGGTTTCGCCCAGTGTAATAGATCGCGCTCCGTGAGTCACTCAGCAAGGGCCTTCAAGAGCGGGCATGACTCTGGGGCAACCGGCCGACCGAGCCGATACGCCTGGAGCAAGGATCTCGATTGTTCTGCCAGCAGCCGTCTGACTTCTCGGCGTTTGCCCTTGACGCGAGGGATCGGCAGGTTGTCGTAGGCGGTCGTCTGGTGACGCATCCACGCGATGACCGCTGCTTCGGCACGCTGCTCGACGGGAATCCGTTGCGTCCTCGCAACCGTGCCGCTACCGACGGGCGTCGCGTGTTTCGTCACGGCGACTGCCATGCGAGTGGCAATCTCAGAATAGGTGTCGTGAAATGCCAGAAAGCCCAGTACCGCATCGTTGAAAGTCAGCACGTACTCGTCCTGTTTCGTCTCGCGTCGTTCAACCTCTCGCACTCGACGCTTGGCATAGGCTGCCGTAGATCGCTCGGCCTCCAACTCGCTGCGGATCGAAGCGATGGTTTCAAGCGGTGCCCAAACTCCGCGAGAAAATGTCTTGCGCCCGCGTTTCTCCTGAACGGTCCAACTTGCTCCGGCGGCTTTCACACGGCGAGTTAATGCGGCATCACCGGGTGGCACTAAATCCCATTCCGCCGGAACTTGAAGAATCTCTCCGCTCGCGGAACGAACCGTCCGAGGCTGGACTCCGGGCGTAACAATCCGTTGTTTTGTTGGCATCTTTCTCTCGCGGCACTTTAGCAAAGAAGTTGCGAGAGATTGTAGCGATTGGGGGCAAGCCCGTCCGCCGGACGTTAGGCTTCGTCAATGACAGCTTCCTCAGACGTCGGCAGCTCTTCTGCGGCTCGCTGAATTGCCAGGTAGACTTCGTGACGATGCACGGGCACATGTGCGGGTGCTTCGATCCCAATGCGGACTTTGTCCGCGCGAACCTCAACGATCGTGATCACGATGCCATCGCCGATCACAATTTGCTCATTCTTTTTTCTAGACAGAACTAACATCGCTGGATTACCCCTGACCTGAAACACTCTGTATTCTACGCAGCGGCGACGACTAGCTCGGCAAAGATGCCCTAGTCGCAACGGATCGCGAGACTGCGGACTTCGAAGCGACTCTTCGTAAGTTCTGCAACAGCAACACCTTACAATTCGCCGTGAATTACCGTGAGCGATCGCCACGCACGTCAAAATCTTCGCAAGTCTGAAACCTTCGTTAGGAGGACAGTCTGTTGAACGACCTCTCAGGGTGGGTGTTCGACGAGACAGAACGAATTGCGATCTATGCGGCTGAACTCGGGCGCATTGATCGGGCGTTGAACTTTGTCGCCGGGGCGACTGGGAGTACGCGTCGCGAGGTGTGTTGCACCAACCACCGTACCTGCGAGTCTTCGTGTAGCCCTTCGGTAAGATGTGTAAGCTCCACAAACGCACGAACTCGGTCGTCGTGACCGCGATCGGAACTTGCTTCGATTCGCCAGCGTGCTTTGCACTTGCGGAACTGCCTGCCGTGCGTAACGCTCGACGTAGGTGGCGGCACCGCTGCGGAGCAGTTCGGATACGGTTAGCTTACTGCGGGCGAGCCCGGGTTGTGTTTCTTCGTCCGGCTGCCCGAGTACTTTTTTCGGCGATTGGTTCTTGTTCGCTTGTTGCCAACCGGGCCGCTGCCGAATCGCAGGCAGGATCAAAGCGGTCAGGACTCGTTGTTTTACATCAAAGAGGCCTGCTCCCTTTGCATCTGTCGCTCGCCATCGATCTGAACGAGAGCTTGTCCGCTGCCTTTGTGAAGGCGGTACTTCGAGATGCGTGTGGACATGTGCAGTGAGCCTTTCGGTCAAAGAGGCGGCGAACATCACGGGCAAATCCCCCTCCTCAATCCGCCGAATTATCTATCCGATTCTCGCCAACGATCAGCACCCTGATCGTCATCATATCGAGCCCGATGTCGAGGCCGCGAAATCGCTGCGGATCAAGGGTGAAAACTTCGCTTGGAAAATCTCCGAGGAACTTCTCCAACGCGTAGCACCCGAAGCTGGAACGAAGACAAAATCAGAACCCCGAATGAACGCAACGGGGGACGGCCAGTCGGGAGCGATCATCGAGATTCTGCGGAAGCAACTCGATATCAAAGACCAACAAATCGCCGTACAGAACGATGTCATCAAAGGACTTTCCGAACGAGTTCGCGAAGGCAACATTCTGATGGGTTCGTTGCAGAGGCAGCTGTCACCTCCGGAATCAGCGAAGCGGCACAAGTCGGACGTCGTCGAGACCGACGCTCCGCTATCGAAGACGGAGAAGGGGAGCGACGCTCAACAAACGCCGACCAAGAAAACCCACTGGCTGTTCAAGAAGCTTTTCTAATTCGCTCCGTTGGTTTCACCAATCTCCAGCACCGGCCATCAATCGACTTCAACCAAGCGGTATCGCTTGCCCGGAATCGATCGAGAGGGGATTGCCCAATTGTCTCTCCTGGAGACGGCACTGTGGCCGCTCAAAGGCGGACCACGCAACGTGGCTACTTTCGATACGTCGTACAAATTCAAAGCGGGCACCGAAACTCGGCAGGCACACGTGAGTGTCTACGCACCGCTCGGTCTCCAGAACATCGACGAGTATGTGCTCTGGGGACTCATGGGCATGAGTCTTTCGCGTACTCACCCCGACCCAGTTCTGATGGCAACTCCGTACTGGATTATTCAGCAGCTCGGCATGTCCATCGGCGGGTTTCAATACGATCAACTTCGCGCGTCGCTGGAGAGATTGGCGGTCGTCGCCTACCAGAACACCGCGTTCTACAATCCGGTGACGCAACAGCATGAGCGGGTGACGCTGCATTTCTTTTCGTCGTACCTGCCGACTCGCGGTAGGGGAGCCGACGTCGACACCGACCGGGCTTGGCGGATCGAGTGGTCGGCAATGTTTTTCCAAATGTGTCGGACGACGGGCGGCACGCTTCTGTTCGACCTCGATCTGTACCGTGAGCTGACACCAGCTGCACGAAGACTTTTCCTTAAACTCGAGGATCGGTTCTGGCGATCGAAGCGAGTGTTTATGAATGTCGATGACCTCACGATCAACGGTCTCGGCTTCTCGGCTGACCGGCCGCTCAAGAAACGCAAGTTCGACTTGACCGCGTGTATCCGCGAATTGCGTGATCACGGCATCGTCGAACTGGGTCGAGGACACTCCGATCCGAAGGACCTCTTTCTCAAACGAGGAAAGGGCCTCTACGTTGTGCAGTTCTTCGAGGGCCCCTACTTCCGACGACCACTCGCCGAACGCACCACGGCGAAACAGCGGGCGATCGCGGATGATGCGCTGTATCAGCCACTCAAGATCATCGGTGTCGATGACGCCGGTATCCGCCGCCTCTTCAAGCAATGCAGCAGGGGACTGATCCAACGCTGGATTCGCGTGACGGATGCGGCGATGCACGAGCAGCCGCGTGGCTTTCCCGGATTCAAGGCTTCACCGGCAGCGTTCCTGATGGACGCCATCCAGAATGGACGCATGCCGCCCGACTGGATCTATGTGCATGAGAAGGAATATGAGCGAGCGCGCTGGGACCAGGAACGCCGGACGCAGGCGTCGCAGGAATCCGCACTCCGCGAGCAGTACGCCGCGGAACGTCGCGCTGCACTCGCAACGTTCATTGCAGGACCGGAAGGGCAACGCCACTTCACGACATACGAAGCCACCTTCCTCGACTTCTATCGCGTTGTGGAGCCGGATCGCTACCGCGATGCGGCCCGCGACGCAGCGACAGGCAAAATCGAGCGGGAGCATTTTCAGTTTCCTGACTTCGGCGTGTGGCTGCTCGAACGCCACCAGCCAACTCTCTCGTAAGATTGTCCAGTATTGGTGATTGCCGGACCCTTTTCCTCGCAGTGACTTGGTGGTTGCCGGACCGACTATTGGTGATCGCCGGACCTTTTTGTAACACCCGAGCCGAGATAGTGGCTTGCAGACACGAACAAACGACTGTTGTCGTTCGCCCGACAAAGCACTTAATCAAAGCGTTATCTGTTGAAGCAAAGACGAGCGGGCTGATGCCCGTCTGCTTTGAAATGAATTCTTTACGAAACTAGACGGACCGACGGAGCGGTCCGTCCTATCGGACTACTCAAGAGAGAAGGCAATGCAGTGATCGCCTAAGTCGCTTGGCGGCAGGAAAAAAAGGTCCGCCGCGCGACCGCCGGACGATCGCCGACGTGGGCGACCGAAAGGGGAGCGAGAGGCGATCGGAGATCGACCGGCAACTCGGCTTGGGACCGCCGAAAACCTCGCCACACTTTATGGGCAGAGCGTCGCGGGCTACCGCCGCGACAGGCGGGTGATTTCGACGGCTGGCACTTTGTGACCGACGCGCGCGCCCCCACCCGCCTGTCGCGGCGGCCTATCGTCCCGCCCGCGACGCTCTGCCCGCACCACGCCGGCCCGCCGGCCTGAGCGACCGCGGAGCGGAACAAATCGTTGGACCAGAAGGCGCGTGCGTCGGCGTCGTCGTTGCGCGGTGACCACGGCAGTCTCTACTCACTATCTATTCAAACAACTCCGCGAAAGTCATCTCGCCTCGGGCCGCCGCGACTTCCATTGGCATGGCTCGTGCGATGACGATATCTGCCAATCCACGCGACTCGCCGCCGACCGCACCGAGCCCGAGAGCGCCAATTTCGGACAACTCGTCCTTGATTGCTTGCGCCACGCGCCGCCGATCGTAGAGGGCCAAGTCTGGTGATTGGAGCGCCGTCGCCAGCGCGACTCTTTTGAACGCATCGGCCTTTTCGCTCTCACCACTAGTCATGGCTTCGATCGCTTTGTTCATGGGCTCTTCAATATTCTTCAAAAGCCAATCGTCTCGCTCTTTACGCCCTTCGACGCGGAAGAGCATATAGTCGTAGCCGCGGAAAGGTTTTACAGTGCCATTCGCACCATAATGGAGCTGATCCTTATTGACCCACAATTGGTCTTTATGCACTTCATTTTCTGTGGCCAGTATCACCGCAATGTAACCGGGTTTTAGGTCGCTGCCGCCACCGCCGCCACCGCTGCTGAAAGTTTGGTGCAGCGCCAAATGTGTTTCTGCCGCGGCTTTGCCGATGAGCGCGTCGATGCCTTTCGATACCTTTTCCGCGATGTCCAATACCTCACCGAGTGGCGCGGCAATCAAGCCAGAAAAATCTTGCAGCACGCTGATCGCCCCATCAAAGTAATCCTTCCCCTTGATAGCCAGCAGTTCTGCTTCCAGTTCCACGTTGCCGCCATTGAACGGCAGCAACTCGGTCAGCCGATAGTTCAGCTGCACGCCTTCAACTAATGCTTTTTCGGGGGCCTGCGTGACGTGGCTGAAGGTTACCCTGTCGCGATTGCCGAAATTCAACTGAATCGACGCATGTACTGACGGATACCATGTCGTGAACCAGTTGCGCCGATTCGTCAAGAACATCTCGCTCAGCCACACACGAAAGTAACTGCCATGGGCGGTCATCGACGATTCGTCGTATTCAACGTCTGTGTGATCTTTCGGAATTGCAACGTACATGTAATGATTCGCTGGCGCACTCGTCCAGTTTGCTACGCGCTGCCACATGTTTTTAAACGGGTTGTTGTCGGCCATTTCGTTACCTCACTGTTTAGAAAGAACGGTTTCAATGGAACGCTGTCTCGCAAACAAGCACACGTCGAGTGCGATTTCGAGTTGAGCAGCGATGATCTGTGCTCGCGCAGCTGCATCGGCCTGAACAATTGAGGGCCGCCATGCGGCGATCCATCGCTGCACTCGGTTGACGGTCTTCGCCAGTTGAAAAGGGGTGGGCGGCGCTGAAAGCTCCAGCCTTTCCGCCAACAACCTGATTACCTGCTCCGCCAACGCCGGACTCATTGGCGGTAGCGACAGGACGGCAGACGCTCCGGCATGGAACACTTCGGCAGCAAAGACCCGCAGCAACCCGCTCTGCTCGCGGTCCGTCTCCACTCGCTCCAGGATTTCAAGCGGCTCATCTTGCAGCACAACTAGCCAAGCCGAGTTCTGCTTCACGTCGCTGGACGCGATTAAATTGCCGGAACGGAACGATGCGGACGAAACGCCTTCCCCTTCCGACTGTAACCGCACGCCGCTGCCGGTCATCAACGGTCTTCCGATCAAATGCAGGATGCGAGCGGACCTCGGTTCTCGCGATTCGGGCAGTCGCCAAGCCTTCGTCAACGACGCCCATCCCGCGCCACCCATTACCGCAACGGACGATTCCCGCCACACCTGCAACGCTCTTTCTTGCGCGGATTCAGGCAACGGTTCCCCCGTGCGGAAGAAGAATAGTTTGTCTTCAATCGATCGCGACGTCTCTTTCTCAACCGCCATCGTCAACATTGCCTCCCAGGGCACGAACGCCAGCGACGGCGCTACATGCAGCGCGACGGAAGATTCGAGAAACCATAGCCGTGTGTTTATCGCCTTAAGTTGCTCGACGATCTCCGCTGGGATTTTCTGCCTTGCTTCCGAGTAAGCGAGCAATCCAGGAGTTTGACTGGCCACTTTCGTCTCGATGGCCGGCGGAGAATATGCTCGGACAATGAGTCGAATGATATCACGCCGGAGATTCCCCATTGCCGGTTGCAGGTGGTGCGGATCAATTTCCGTCAGTTGCTTCGCGTCGGAATGGGAAACGCACGGAACGAACATTCTGGTAACCCCGCCGATGATCCAATCAATCGGATGAACTGGCAAGGCCTCAATGACTGGAAAGAAGAAGACGATTTCGTGCTGCCGCAGACTAACCGTGAAATCTATTATCGCCGTCGCATCAGGGCGATCTGGCGCTCCGCCGGAAACAAAGTAAATCTGGTTCCAAGTTGCGCACGACTGCAGCGCGGACTTGATTCGTTTACGGAAGAACAGGCCCAGCGCAACGAACGCGAAGAACACTAAAAGCTCAATCGTTAGTGGTTCGTGCGCTGAAACAAGACTGGCCACGCGTGCTTTCCACAGCCAACGGAGGAGAAGCACCACACCGAGCACCATTGACAGAAACACGCCGAGAATGCCGGCGACTTCCAAGCCACCGAGAGTTTTGACCGTGAGTTGATAGAATTGTCCTGGATGCTCCTTCTCACGGCGCAGAGAACGTTTGAATGTGTACCACCAGCCACCTTGTATTATCGAGCGATCATCTATCACTTCTTCGAACAGGTTGGCGACGAAGGCAAAGCCTGCGATAACACCGAGGATACCTTTCCAGTAATCCCAGACTTCCGAGCCGGTGTTGACGCCGGGGAAGAAGGCCAACCAGCACGAGATGAAGAGCACTAATGCCATCAAGCCAGAGGAGATGAGTTTGATAAGCGTAAAAGACGCAAACCAAGCATTGGAATACTCGGAGGCGGGAAGCCCGTCGCCCTCCGCCGTCACTGGCCGTACGGCAGGCAGATCCAATTCGAATGGCAGACCATGGCCGTATTGCCTGCTCAGCCAACCACGCCACTTCTCGAGTTGCTGATGATCATTGCCGGTGTCGTTCAACCAGACCAGACAGCCCAGCAGACGCTGCAACCAGCCTCCCCAGTCC
>CAUJKL010000490.1 GCA_963204995.1 Planctomycetota bacterium
CCATGCAACGCTCGCTGGTCATTCCTAAGCCAGCGCCGCCGGGGCCGGTGATTTCCGCTAGCGAGGGCGAACCACAAGCCGACATCGTCGTCGAAGTGGACGAATTCAACACGTTCCATGTGACCGCCGACAACTTTGAGCAGGAGGCCTCCAGCGAGCACGATTTGGTTCGGGCGCTGCGGGGCCTCCGGGAGCGAGCGGCCGGCGAGAAGCCACTCAATCGCATGCTAGTGAAAGCGAATCCAGAAGCCCTGCACGAGAAAGTCGTCACCGCTCTCGATAGCGGAGCATACGTCGGCATTCCGGAAATCGAGTTGCTCTCATGGGAGTCGGAGTAGCCGTCACTAGAGGAGATAGACTTCGATCGCGTCTCCTGGCGCGAAGGCACTATCGCTCGGCGGAAAGAGCGCCAAGCAGTTGGCGTCGGCCAGAGTTCTCAGATCCGCAGAGCCCTTCCAGGCGAGTGGTTCAACTTGAAGCTGGCCATCAAGTTCGAAGAGGCGCGCGGGAAAGTAGGTCGGGCGATCGCTGTACGGTGAGTGAGTCGTGGCCAAACGGGCCGTACTTCGTTCGATACTGCCAAACGCTTGGCCCGCGAGGCTTGCCAGCGCCGGTCGAACAAACAGTTCGAAGCACACGAGGCTGGCAACCGGATTTCCGGGCAAGCCGAACACCAGTCGATCGCCTCGCGAATCCTTCTTGATCCCGAACCAAACAGGCTTGCCGGGTTTAAGGTGGACTTTGTGAAAAACCTGTTCCACGCCGTTGGCGGCGAGAACTTCTGGGACCAAGTCCAGAACACCGGCAGACACGCCGCCGGACAGAACGAGAACATCTTCCTCCAGCCCGCGTCGAACGAGCCGTTCAAGTTCATCGCGTTCATCGCGACCAACACCAAGATGCACGGCCTTGCTGCCGGTTCGCTGCACGAGAGCTTCAAGCATCGGGCCGTTGCTATTGCGGATCTGACCGGCCTGCGGTCTGGTTTCAGGAGCTACCAACTCGTTCCCGGTCGACAGAATCGCCACACTCGGTTTCGGGTACGTAGAGACTTCCGTGGCACCGCACTCGGCCAGCACGCCCATTTCAATGGGGCGAATCAATCTGCCGGCAAGTAACACGACATCGCCCGTGCGAACCGACTCGCCGCGCGGCATGATGTTCTGGCCCAAATCCGCTTTGTCTGCATTGATGCGGACTGTCGTCTCATCGCTATCAACTAGCTCGGTTCGCTCGACCATTACGACGGCATCGGCACCGTCGGGAAGGGGGGCGCCCGTCATGATGCGAGTCGCGGTGCCCGAGACGACTGGCAGCGTAGGCACATCGCCCGCTGTGACTTCTTCGAGGATCGACAACTCGACGCCGGACTTGATGTCACTGGCGACAACCGCGTAGCCATCCATCAGTGCTTTGTCGTGCGGCGGAGAATCGATGTCGCTCTTGATATCAGTCGCGAGAACACTGCCAAGTGCATCCGCCGCTCGGATCATTTGAGAGGCACGCGGTTTAGCGTGTTGCTTGATTCGTTCGAGAGCTTCGTCGACGCCGATCACAGTTGCAAGAATCTCCGCAGTAATTCGTGTCCTGGCTCAGTTAAAAAACTCTCGGGATGAAACTGCCAGCCTTCGACTTGCAGCTGCTTGTGGCGAATCGCCATGATCTCGCGCGAGCCGTCGGGCGCGAACGCCCAGGCCGAGACATCGAAGTCATCGCTCAACGTGTCGGGCTTGATCACCAAGCTGTGATAACGCGTCGCGATGAACGGATTGTCCAGTCCAGCAAAGATGCCTCGGTCGTCGTGATGGATCTCGTCGGTCTTGCCATGCATGAGATGCTCGGCCCGCACGATGGTTGCCCCTGTCGCTTGCCCAATCGATTGGTGCCCGAGACAGACGCCCAACAGCGGCATTTTCCCCATGAATCGTTTGACACAGTCCACCGAAATCCCCGCCTCTGCTGGCGTGCAAGGACCGGGAGACACGATCAGATGCGAAGGCTGTTTGGCTTCGATCTCGTCCAGCGTAATTTGGTCGTTGCGATGCACTTCCATCTCGATCGCCGGATCGATCTCGCCAATCCGCTGGACGAGGTTGTACGTAAACGAGTCGTAATTATCGATAAGAAGAATCATGCCGCCATTGTAGCCACGTCGCGACAGCTCCTCTATGGCTGGTGTCCGAGGATTGGAAACCGGGAGAAGTCCAGTGGATCGCGGTAGGGACCGCCACTTATTTCTCGGCTGCGGCCAACGGTCACGCGGTTAAGCTTCCAATTCAAACTCGCGCGGCCACTGCTGATACGCTTCCCAGTAGGTCTTCTTCAGCGCGATCTCGTCGTCGTCTCGGCTGGGTTGCACGCGACCGTTGACATCGATCGCTCGGGAAACGACGGTGTGCTTGCCGGGCTTCAAGTTGCCGAGATCGATCGAGAAAAAGATCCAACAGAACTCCGCTCGCGGTTCGGCATCGAGCCGAGCTTCCCGCCACGAGCCGTCGTCGACCTTCACTTCGACCTTGGCGATGTCTGTGCCGTCACTCCACACGGCTCCATAGGCTTTCGCCGGCACCAAGCCGTCGACCGCGGGCCGACTGGTCACGCGAGCGATGATCGATTTCAGGTTGATCTTATTGACGGACGTCTCGACAAAGACAACTTCGCCGCCACGTTTTTCTCCGCGAACCGTGACGTAGTCGCGTGCCATGTAGCGGCCCATGTAACGCGTGTCGCGCACCTCGATGCGCCGCAACCATTTTACATTGGCAATGCCGTACCAACCGGGAACGATCAACCGCAACGGCGCGCCGTTGCGCGTTTCCAGCGGCTCGCCGTTGCGCTGGTAAGCCAGCAACGGCTGCTTCGCCATGACGTCTTCCATCGACATGCTGCGGCCAAAGGGAACTTCGAACGTCAGTTCTCGTTCAGTCCCTTCGCGGAGCTTTTCTTCCTTGCGATCCACGCCGATGAACACGATCTCTTTGGCCTTGTCCTGGATTCCGCACGCCTTCAACAGCGATACCAGCGGCGTGCCCGACCACTTGCTGTTATAGATCGCATTCATGAAACCATTCGACGCACCGTTACCGGAACATTCGAGCGTCATCAGCTGATCTTGCTTCGGCAACGCGCGAACGTCGTCCATCGTCAGCGTCTTGGGCCGGTCAACGAGGCCCGCGATTTCCAGCTTGAACTCCGCCGGGTCGAACTCAGGGGTGCCGTAATGCTGAACGCTGAACACCTGATCCTGCGGCGTGATCCAGTCGCTCAAGGTCTCCCAGTCCAATCGATTGGGCTGGGTGCGGGGCACGTTCAAGAAGGGTACAAGCTCTTCCTCGTCGTCCTGTGCGGGGAAAACAAACTCGGGCCTGGCCAAGGCTGCCGCGATCCCCACTACGCCTGTTTTCAAAGCCTGTCGTCGGGTTGTCAAAGGAAAACTCATCGGTTGCGCTCCCTATTCGAGGATGGTTACTGTTCTTTGTCGGCGACGAGGTGATCGGGCGACAGCCGCATCTCGACCCGCGTGATCTCGTTCGGCTTGACGTCCACTTCCTGCATCAACTTGAGCTGTCCGGCTGGATGGACGACGACGACGGTCTGTTTGCCTACTGGAACATTGGGTAATCGAAACTTGCCGCTCTCGTCGGTGACCGCAAAACAAGCGTGGTCAAAGATGAAGATCCAGCCGCGCATGGCGCTGTGAAAAGCACAAGTCAACGCCAGCGGGTCGTCGATGTCACCCGGTTCGTTCAATACTCGCTTCACCTTGTCGAATTGCCGCAAGGAGATACTGAACCGCTGCGATGAGTTCTTGGCCGTGACGTCGTGCAAAAAAGGGTCGCTGTTGGTGAACGTGACTTCGGTACCTACGTAAATTGCCTGCGTCTCGGGAATGAAATTGTAATCCTTCTGATCGACACGGGTTTGTTGGTTGGAGTTATCGTGTTGCGGGAAAGACTGGTCGCCGCGGACGAGACTCACGGCGGCTTCCGCCAGCTCACCTGCGGAGCGGCTGCGAACATAGTTACGGCGGTATCTCCAGGGACGCTGGCGATCGGACTCGTAAATGACGACGCCCTCGATCGTGCCCGTTTGCATTTGGGAGGGATTCGAGTCGCTCGGGGGCTGCGCGGCGGAAGTTCCGCAGCGCGCGAACAATCCCACGCAAAAGAGAGTTGGCACCACGAGGTATTTGTAGGCTTCGTTCATGCTTGTAGAGGATGACTGCCTGTAGTCGCGACGTCAATACGCTGGACTCGAGGCATGCGGTTTGTTCAGACGGTGCTTCACTGTGATAACGACGAGCGCTCGAGTTCATCCGAGAGCGGCCACCTTGTCGGAGATGTACTGCAGGCGATCCCACTCGGCGTCGGCGGTGACCATGTCGCTGACCCCCAGGACAAATCGGCTCGCGCGGCCGTAACGGCGGAGCAGGTCGTCGATAAAGGTACGGAAATCGTTGTCCGTGGCGCTGTCGCGGCAGAGGAGGATGGAGGGAATCCCGCCCCAGATCGTGATGCAATCGGCAAACGCCGCACGAAGTTCGTCGAGCCGGCAACTGGTCATGGGGTAAGGGCAGACGGAGTCGGCGACGTCGAATCCCGCAGTTCGATACAAGGGTAGCAAGCCCCGGTTTTCGCCGTCGGTGTGAGTCATCAAGTACTTGCCTTTCGCGTGCAATTGGTCGGCGTAGCCGCGCAGGTCGGGCAGAATGTATTTCTCGAAGAACGGCGGGTAAGTGATCGCATCGTCGTAGTTGCCGCCCAACAGGACGACTTCGGCGGGCGACTCCGCGGCACACTGCTTGATGGCGTCGAAGAATGGCGTCAACTGCTCCGCCAGGCGTGCGACTTCTCTCGGATAATCGTGCATCGCGAAGAAAAACTGCTCGACCGGCATCAAGTCCTTCATGATGTGTTGCATCGGACAGGCCGTGCCGCTGGTGAAGGCGACCACAATGCCACGGTCGCCGATCTGCTGTTGCTTCGCCAGGTATCCATCGAGTTGCGGCTCGACTCGCACGTGAGAGAAGATGTAGCCGACGATTTCAAAATCGCGAGGCTCGCGTAGGGCGTACTCGGTAACGTAGGAGATCGACGCGCCGCTATCGAGCATTTCATCCGTCATCACAGCCGCCGTGCGAATCGAGCCCAGCGGCGTGTGGTATTCGACCACTGTCTCCGGGCCGTGACGAGTCACTCGACGTTCCACCTCATCAAGCGTGGCTCGATACGGCAACACAGACAGGTTGTAGATGCCCAGCGTGCGATCCAGCATGTGAGTCTCGTCCGTGATTTCCGTGAAGTCCGGCACGACCGCGTACTGCCCGACTCCCAAGCGGTCGGCGATCTCCACCAAGCTGAGATCGCGCAACTCAACCGGTAGCGTGTTCTGACGGCGGCGACCGCGATACCAGAACTCCAACCGCGGCACCCAGGCCAGCCGATCTGGCGTCTCGCCGCGAATACCAGCAAGTATGCGTTCACGATCGGTCACGACTATCTCCGCGTTGTTCGTTGTCCGCCGTTAGACTCGGATTGGGTACTGTCCATACTTCTTCACCGTCTCGATCATGGCCAGATAGTTCTCGAAAGGAACATATTCCGGCACCGAATTCGACGCTCCGCAACAGTAGCCACCACCGGGCGCGACCGTCCGCAGTCGAAGCTTGACTTCTTCTTCGACTTCTTGCGGCGTGCCGAGCGTGAGCGTGGAATCGAGATTGATGTTTCCGCACAGACAAAGCCGCCCCTGATACTTCTGCTTGAGTGCCGCGATATCCATGGATGCCGGCTCACAAGGATGCAGCGCGTTGAAGCCGCAGGCGATCAAATCATCGATTACGTCGTAGAGCTTGCCATCCGAGTGGCAAAGATACGGCAGGCCACTGGCCACGACCAAGTCACCGATCTTCTTGTTGGTGGGAAAAACGTGCTCGCGCAGGAGTCGCGGGCTCACGATTAAACCCGTCGTGTAACCAAAGTCGTCCGGCATACGGATCGCGCCGACGCAATCGAACTGCAGCACGTTTTCGACAACACGATACTGAATCTCGCTAACACGCTGGATGATGCGTGTGGGGAGCGGATCCCGGGCCGCCAACCCAATACAAAAACTCTCCAGGCCCATCAGCATCCAGGGTGCGGTAAAGATGTAGCCGACGTTGACGATTACTTTCATGTCTGGCGGAAGGATTTTGCCGAGTCGATCGAGCGCCGAATAGTCATCACTGTCGGGGTCCGGCCAAGGGAAGTTATCGAACGAGGCGTCATCACGAATCAGGCCCTGACCTTCTTCGGCCCACAATCGCGTGCTTTCCTGCTGCTGAGACGGGTTGTAGCGAGCGGTGGCAGCTTTCAGCACGGTGCTGTCCAGGCTTCTGGCTCCCATCAAGCCGAGTTTCTCGCCGCGCATCGTCTGCCGCATGCCCATCGTGATGTGGACGTAGTCATAGCCCGCCGCCACGGCGAACTCCACTTCAGTCTCCAGCGTCCCCGTCGGCTTGCCCAGAAACCGACTCTTGATGTCGTCGTGAACCGAACCTTCAAACAGCGGCACATAGGCCGGCTCGCCTTGGCAGAGCAGTGCCGTTTTCAAGTTCTGGAAATCGGGCATCAGAGTTTCCGATCCGGAGGGTGGCAGGGCCGCAACGTGGGATAGGCTTCCAGCCTGTCGTTCCAGGCGAATGACAGGCTGGAAGCCTATCCCACTTGGAATCTGCGAAAAATAATACCAAACGCGGCGATGACTGACGTTGTGTCGCCCGGACGCGACGACGTTATGGCGATCAGTTCCTGGCAGAGGGAGAGTCCGGTCATTCAGCAGTTGTCGGGTCGATTACCGAGCGAACCTCCGCCACGGAATTGGCGGGGAATCCTCCCAGCGCGGCGTGCTGGCGAACGGCCCCCTCGTCCGGCGCGATGTAAATGCAGTACACCTTGTCATCGGTCACGTAGCTGTGGACCCATTGCACTCGAGATCCGAGTTCCCGCAATACGCCACACGACTTCTGCGAAATCCCCTGCAATTGCTCCGCAGAAAGCTTCCCGGCACCAGGAATCTCACGCTCGATCACGAATTTCGGCATCTTGTTGCTCCGTTTCTTTGGGTGAGTACAGCAGTTACATCCTTCACCAAGTTGACAAAGTAGACACTTATTGACAAGATTAAACCTGTCGCCGACAACGAAAGCAACCATGGGCCTTGCGCCGCGAAGGAGAAATCGATGACGAAAACGCGAGTTTCCAGGCGAACGGTTCTCAAGCTGGCGGCTGCCTCGTCGCCTCTGTTTATCTCCTCCCGGGTTCTCGGTCGCGAGGGCGTCAGCGCCAACGAGCGCGTTAACGTGGGCATCATCGGTTTGGGAGGGCGCTGCCGCTCGATCGCACAGGACTGCCTGGGCATTCCCGAGATGCGCGTGGTTGCGGTGTGTGATTGTTTCCAGCCCCGCATCGACGCGCTCCAAAAATCGGTGGGCAAGGATCAGAACTGGAAGACGTACACCGATTTCCGCCAGATGATCGAACGGGAAAACCTGGACGGCGTGATGGTCGAAACAACGACTCATGCTCGCGCCTGGATCGCCTGCCACGCGATGGCTGCCGGTATGGATGCGTATATTGAAAAGCCGATGGCGCTGACGATCGCCGAAGGTCGCGACATGGTCCGCATCGCGCGAAAGTACGAACGCGTGACGCAAGTCGGCACGCAGCAGCGATCCATTCCATTAAATAACTGGGCCAGTGATCTCGTGAAGAACGGAGCTATTGGCAAGGTCAAGACGGTACTGGCCCCGAACTTCGTCGGCCCCGTTCCTTGGACTCCCCAACCGGCTCAGCCGCTGCCTGCTGGCGGCAACGACACTTGGTGGGATACCTGGACCAATCAAGCGCCGCTGCGGCCCTATCATGCCAACTTGCATTACGGCTGGGCGAGTTGGGACGGGTACGACGGTGGCGGAAGATGCTTTGGCGTGACGGGTTGGGGAGCACACAGCTACGATCAAATCCAACGCGGACTGGGCACCGACGAGACGGGTCCAGTCGAAGTCGTGTTGGACGAGTCGCCCGTCGATAGGAGCTGCGGCAAGTTCGATCCGCGCAAGCCAACCGACGACGAAACTGGTTCTCAGTACTATGGCATGACGAAGGAAGTGATTGGGCCCCGCGCCAAAGTTCGCATGCGCTATGCGAATGGGACCGAATTACGATTGCATCTGGACGGCGATTGGGGACCGGGTCTGGGTTGCATCTTCATTGGCGAAAACGGCAAGATCGAAATCAATCGTGACAAGATCGCCGCGAATCCGAGCGAACTGCTCACGTCCTCCGACAATCCCGGCCATCTAA
>CAUJKL010000491.1 GCA_963204995.1 Planctomycetota bacterium
GACGCATAGACGGCGACATATTCCAAGTTTGCGTTCTGGGAGATGCTTGCGTCCCAAGCCCAACGAGCTGTCAGGGCCAGCTCGCGTTCTACACCCACCCCCTGAGCATAAGCTTTTGCTAACTCGAACTTTGCGGAGTCGCCCGCGGAGTTATCGATCGCTGTTCGCAGATCATAAATCGCGGCGGATGCCGGATCGAGTCGCCGCCAAGATTCGCGTGATGGTTCATCTCCCCGCCACGCCAGTCGGCGATAGTCGGCGACGGCTTCCGCCACGTTCTTTTCCATCCCGCGGCCATTTTCCTTAGCCCATGCCAGCATCGCCGCCGCCTCGTCGAATTCAGGGTCCGCCTTTAAAGCCGTCGTTAGCATCTCGATGCTCTCCGTGTCGGACTCCGGCGTGTTCCGTTGAAACAGTCGGATTGCTGTTTCGGTAATGGCCGTGACATCACCTTTCGCGACCGCCTTGCGTGACCACAGCAGAGCTTGGTCGATGTTTTTCTCGACGCCAAAACCGTTCTCGAGGTGCCAGGCCACATTACGCATCGATTCAACGTCACCCAACTCGGCTGCGGCAGTAAACCATTTAACCGCGGCCTTGTTCCAATCTTTCTCAACCACTGGTTTAGCAGCAGTGCCGGGAGCAATTCTGTCCGTGCTCCCAAGACGCTGGTTGAAGAGTGCCAGTAGCCGCATCGCGCGGACGCTTCCTTTCTCTGCGCCCGCCGTCAGGAATTCCTGCTCGTGATACATATCCGCGAGTCCATCATGTCCATCGTTCAGGTCGTGGTGCCGCGCGGGATCAATGGCCCAAATACCGTAGATAAATCCGGCACCGGCGTAGCCATCCGGCTCCCCGGCCTCGCCGGCTTTCTTATACCACTCCACCGCCAGTTCACTGTTAGAAGCTGTCCCCCGCCCATAGTCGTACCAGAACCCAAGCGTGTACATCGCCTTGGCGTGCTTCTGTTCCGCAGCCGCAGTCATCCGCGAAAACGCCTGCTGTGATTCTCTCTGCTGCATCAGATGCAATCCAAGCACATAAGCGGCGTCGGCGTCGCCGCCGTCGGCAAGGCGGATCAACTCCTCGACGGGCTTGGGAAGCGCGACCGGGGGATCGGGCTGTTTCGCCTTGCGCTGCCGAACGAACGGCCCAGAGCGGTACGGATGCACGACATGAAAAACACCGCGACTCGTGGATAGCTTCTTTTTCGCTGCAAGTTCTTCGCCCTGCTGATAGTATTTTTCGGACTCTTGTGGATTGCTTTGGGCCAGAGACATGCCCATGTTCATTGCTCCATCGGGATCGCCCGCATTGAACGCTGCCAGGTAGTAGGAGTGCGCGCTGCTGCTATCGGTGAATTGGATTGCAACCCCGATTTCCAACGCGATTTCGGCTAGTTCCGGACACTCCACGCCTTGCGGCGCGGTCAATAGATAAGAATAAGCTCTCCCCGGGTTCTTCGATGCACCTCCCTGGCCATAGTAGCTATTAGCGATGGCCACGGCGTACAGTCGAGGTTTATCGGGATCGTCATTTGCCGCCGAGAGGGCCTCGATGTGCGTGGCGTAGGCTGAGAACCCATCACGCAATGCAAGCCGCCGCACGTTTTGCTTCGCCAAATCGTTATATGGCGCTGCTGCCCTATACCAGTCATAAGCGACGTCTGGATTCATCCGCACACCTTCGCCCAGTTCGTAGGCTCGGCCCATTGAATTCATACAATTCGTATCACCCAGCTCTGCCGCCCTGCGATACCACGTCACCGCCGTGACGGGATCTTTCCGACCCAATTGCGGATCGTATTTCAGCTGCCCTGCTTCGCTCGTTCCCCGTAAGAAATCGAGCAACTCCTTTCCGCTTTGGGCGTGAGGCGTTTTGTCCAGAGCGATCCATCCGTTCCGGTAATATTCGGCGATGTTAAACATCGCCCCAGGCTCGCCCAGTGCGGCCGCCTTGACGTACAAATCCAATGCCTGTTGTCGATCCTGTTTGACTCCTCCAATCCCTTCATTGAAGGCATTGGCCAAATTGGAAATGCCGTTTCGATCGCCCAATTCCGCAGCGCGTCTAAAGAGTGCAACCGCGCGAGTCTCGTCTTTCGGAGTACCTTGACCATAGAAATATAGTTGGCCAAGCGAAACGAACGCTACGGGATCATTCTTTTCAGTGGCCGCTTGCAGCAATGCGACTGCCCTGGATTCATCCTTTTCAACGCCCAAACCGTAAATAAGGTGTTGAGCCAGATTCCACATCGCGATGGCATCACCATGATCGGCCCTAGCCTGAATATCCGCGATTGGAACGTCCGTCATTTGCCTTGCCGCCTCCTCGGCCAATTTGCGACTACGCGCGATGCGCGCGATACTTTGTTGCGGAGTCGCGAAGCGCGCTTCATCGGCTTGCTTATACCAGTCTAGCGCTGTCTCGATGTTCTTCTCGATTCCCAGCCCGCGCTCGTAGAGAACTCCCAAGTTGTGCATGCCGACCGGATCCCTGGCCTCGGCCGCCCGGCGATACCAATCGAGGGCCTTTGCCAGATCCTTCTCGACGCCACGTTCATAGAACAGCGCGTTACCCCACGCGACCATTGCGGGAACGTACTGCTTCTCGGCGGCGGCTCGAAACGCCTTCGCCGCCTCCGCTAAGTTCGGCTTCCCAACGACATCCTGTTCAAGCAGGAGTCCCCATTCGTATAACGCTTTGGCGTCCCCAGTTGCGGCCAGCGATTTGATACGCTCCTCCGAGGAACCGGGACGCAGCTGCGTCGCGTGATCGACCTCGGGAACCGCATCAGACTTTTCTGACCTGCGTTGTTCGAGAGACCGCGACGACTGGCCAAGCAGTTCACCGCTGTGGCTCAGCCCAAGAATCAAGACGACTAACACCGACAGGAATTTGGAACGACCCATGGTACACCTCGTAGACACCAGCCGAATAACCCAACCCAATCCGTGAATGCGAAAACGCTCATGAGGGAACGAAAAAAGAAAGCGACGTACATTCTAGCAAACGTGAACTTGTGAAGGAATCAACGATATACGATTTGCGCGCCGGTTGCGGTGGGGCATAAGCGTCGACGTTCGACCACCTGTACGCGAACGGGCCTCCGAGTCACCCTCGACGTACTCGACAAAGAGTATCACACGAAACGAAAGGCTACCTTGGACTTCTGGCAAGCGTACCCGATTCTCTTTGATGACTATCTAACCGAACGGTGACGTGTTCATCCCGCTTGACTAACTCGATCAGAGTTCAGCCTTCTAGCCCGTATGGACCAAACCTGTTACTCCTATCTGCTTCGCTAATCAGACGATTTGCTGTACGCTGGCATCTGCATCGACCTGGATCAACGTGTCGAATTTCGTGAACAACATCGATCCCAGGGCGATGCCCTGCGACGCGAGGTGGCGGTGAAGAAGTGGTCGAAGGAGCGGAAAGAACGGCTCGCGGCAGCGATCTGATTTGTTGTGTCTGTAGGACGGGTCACCTACTTGGTTTGGATCGGCGTGCTGCCACTGGAGCCAAAGCCGCAGTAGTGCCGCGATTTTGCCAGGTCGAGGCCGTTTGAACTCATACAACACCGGCGGCGTATAAAGGCCGCGCCGGGTGCTCCCTGGACGTGGCGAAGATTTGCTAAACTGCCGGAGTTGTACGAGTACGAAAAACAGATATCGAAAGGAGTGGCGTCATGGCAAAGGACCGACACAGCCGCGATCAAAAACGGAAGAAGAAGCTTGAGGAGCGGAAACGTAAGACCCGCCCGACCGAATCGCTGGCCTACATGGGAGAGAAATACAAGTCGATAGAGTTGGTCCAAACGTGGATACACACTGAGATTGGCATCTACGAGACCTACGTCATCACGGATCGCCAGCTGCTCGATCAAACGGTAGTTGCCTCACTAGAGAGCCTTATCCGACAGATTCGAGCAGGAACATTGCCACCGCGTGAAGAAAGATCCGAGATTAACTATGACGTCGGCAAAGAAGAGAGTCTCGTGATCGAAAACATTCGGCGTAATTGGGCAAACCACTTCGCGAACGAATGGAAACCTCCCCGAGACAAGCTGATTGGTGTCCTCAGATCAATTCTCGGTTCCATTGAAAAGGTACGAGGTCCCGGCCCTCGCTCTCAAAGCTACATGCGTCATATCGAGGGATTCTTGACGAAGAAACTCGGTGTTTCCGTGAAGACATATTCGCAAGACATGGAACCTCTCCCCGAGCCGCCGGAGGACGAACTGTTGACGCTGGGACGACAGTGGATCTCGGACGAAAGCCAAGAGACGGCGGTTGAGTTCCAAGAGCTGGTCGATTATTTGCTGAAGACGGGTGCGGCAGATCGCGTCCTGCACTGCTGCCATCAGTTGATCGGCGAAGAATCCAACCCTGCTTCGGAAGTCATAGTAAGACTCACAGGCTTGTGCCGGCAAGCTCGAAAGTCGCTGGTCACATCGATGGGTTGATGGTTGTGTGGGATGGAGCCGCTACTTTCCCGTCTTGCTTTCATCAGCAGACACATCCACATTTTCCCACGATGCGATCCGATAACCGACGCCACAAAGGGGTCAGGCGTCTTTGTCATCCAAGACGCCTGACCCCTTTGGATTCTCTGTACCCGCATAGATCGCAATTCGTTATGCCACGGAGACATCATGCGAATCTCGCTAAAGCAACTGCTCGGTCTCGTTGCGATCGCCGCTGTACTCTCCCTCGTCGCAGCGTGGCTGCTACAGTCCCGGGCACCCGACTTCTGGGCTTACGGCAAACTCGGCGTAAGTGACGGAACACCGGAGTCGGCAGTCTACTATTTGGAGGTTCGCGGGGTTGGCACCAGACCAACAGTCACCAGAGTCGTTCGATTTGCAGATCATTCGTCAGCACCAAGAAACGCTCTTGCGATATCGCACGAAGTTGCGTCCGAACTCGATTCCCCCACACACACAAGACAAAGATCGCTGGAACCAGCAGTGCATGCTGATTGCGGGTCGCACGAACGACGAAAAGATCTTGATCCCGATTGATACAGACGTCGCCCAAAAGCTGTTTGCTCGCCCCGGAACTCAATTTGATAATTACGATACATTGGAGGAACTGTGGACTGATCACATAGCATCCCATCTGCCACCAGACGGCTAAGTGTGGTTTCCAACGATGTCACAGTACAGATGGTGTGGTATAACCAAGCGGTCAACCGGAGCGGCGGGCGGCATCGCTTCTGAATCCCATAGTCGTTCGCCGCCGCCCGGTTACCTTGGTCGTCAAGGTACGTGGTTGAGAATCAGGTGTCCCCGAGGTGCCTCGGTGCTGGGCTGGCCGCCGAATCATGGAGCGGGCAAAAAGATGGATGGCAAAAAAATCGAAGGCGTTGCCGACGTCCTCTCGGAGTGGATTCGTAAAAGGTGTCAGGAACCGTTTCCGGATTCGTAAAAGGATTCGTAAAAGGTGTCAGGCACCGTTTTCGTTCGTGATCTCGTGATCAAACGAACTCAAGCGTCGCAGCTATGCCTTCAGCGCTGTCTCGCCTGTCAGGTGTCAAAGTAGGCAAAGTCTGCGGATTATTCCGCTTGTGCGGGTTTTGCGACTTGTAGTTGTTCTGTCGACCGCAGAATCGTTGCATTCGTTACAGCCGGAATAAACTGTAACCCGATGTTCCTTTCATCCCGCAGTGTGTCTCTATCCCCACGAAGGCTCGGAGAGGCTGCGAAGAAACATGAACGGTGTACCGGCATACGTCATTTCTCGGAAGCCGGGTCCGATCGAGCACGTCGATTGACAGTGGATTCGTCGTGCCCTGTCCCCTCACATCGCCAAAGGCGAGAAAGCGGAAAATGAATCGGAGTCGTCAAACCGCAACGCTTTAACGTCCCCCGCCAGGAACGCGAGACTGGGTAGGTGGCCAGGGGAGAAGTGAAGCAACGGAAACAAAAGGAACACTGATGGCCACGGATCTTCGCTGATGAATCGGGAACTGCGGCTAGGAAACCGATCGCTGGTCAGCCCGATCGACGATGGTTACCGTTCCCTTGTCGGCGTCCACGATCAGATGATCGCCCGTCTTGATCTCGACGAAGGCGTCTGCTTCCAAATCGGTGACCATGGGGATTCGATTGACGACGCAACCCAACGCGGCCAGCGAGTCGACGTGGGTATTCACCAGCGCGACCGGGGCGTTGCCGGCTTGGTGGGCCAAGCCCATCACCAATGGCGTGGCGGACGAACCTTTGGTCGACTGGATCACCAACACCTTGCCGCGCAAACATTGGCCCTCCAACGGATGACCGGCAGCGATAATGCGGCCGCTGACCGGATCGACTTCGCCCCAGAAAGAAAGCGTCGCCGGTGCGACCAGCGCCTCGCCTTCGCCTCTTCCTTTGACCACGCCGCGGCAAGCGATCACGCGTTCACTGGCCATCGTGCCACCGCCCACTGACCGCCGCGGCGAGACAGCCGCGCAAGTTGTCAACGATCACTTCGACACCAATCATGCCGCGCGCGTAGTGAGCTTGTTTGAAACTGGGCGTGACCATCCGCGTCGCCTCCAGCCGCATCGAGTTGGTAGGACATGTATCGCAAAAGAGGTATCCACCAGCATCGATGATCGTACGAGCAAACCCCAATCGCTCGGCGTTGGCGCGGGTGGCATAGGCCAGGCAGACCCACATCGTCACACCCGGTGCCAAGCGTTTGCCCTTCAAGTGCCTGGCGACTTCCGCGACCTCGTGCAGCGAAGCATGCGGGCAGCCGAGAATCACGGTGTCGATGCAATCGTCCGTATGTGTGCGTAGTTCGGCGTATGCGGCACGTCGTTCCTGGTCACCAAACGTAAGCTGGCGCTGCGGGTGCCTGCCGCCAAGCGCTTGCTCCAACGTCGGTGCTTCGGGTGTGACCGCCGCGATGTGACACAGCGTCACTCCGCCGCCGCTGGCCAGCGCGGCACACAGCTGTTTGGCATCCTCTTGTGTGGGCTGTGGCGTGCCGTGCAACACGGGCACTTCCAAGCCAGCCGCCCGCCCGGTGAAGTAGCCCAACGCGCCCCAATCGGTCGGCGTTCGCAGCGGCGTCGTGACATCGATTTGCAATGTCGCCAACCGATTTTCATCCAGCAGCACACCGAACTCGGGAACCACACCCAGTATCGAAGCAGCCAAGGCGCTTTCGGTGCCGTGCCGCGTGGTGCGCGCTCCCAGAATCGAGTTGGCATAGACCACTGCGGACGATTCCGTCCACGCGCAGACCTCTCCTTTTAGCGGCACGTTGCCAACCAGATACGGGGCACAAGTGTGTGTCATCAGAAACCCGGCCTCGCTGGCCGCCTGCATGACCTGCTGCTGAGCTTCGACCTGCTCGCTCGGCATGTCGATTTCGGCGTATTGTTCTTCGTGCGCGAATGTGATGTGGGTCGTGCAGTGTCCGCAGACCTGGTGTTGGCAAACGGCATGCAACAAGTCGAGACTTCGTTCCAACGGCTTGTCTCCCGCACCATAAACAAGGTTGCCGGGAACCGTCACCAAGGCGTGCGTATTGGCGACGGGCACGAGGCGTTGCGCGCCCATCGCGTCGCCCCATTCGACAAGCCAGCGCATGCATGTTGCCAGGAATTCTCCTTTCGCGCCGCACAGAATCTGCTGCTGTTCGTCGGTTAGGTTCATCACGGTGATGCCGATGTAATGACGCGGAACCCGACGTTGTGGACGCGTTGCCAATCGGGGTAGCTCAACCGATATGCGGTTCGACAGCGATCGGGGCGATCGACCCACGAGCCGCCGCGCACGACTTTACGGCCTCCGGTTGATGCGACATCGCTGCCATCGTTGGCACCGTAAGGATAAGAGCGGTAGTCGTCGTGCGTCCACTCGGCAACATTGCCGTGCATGTCGTGCAAACCCCAAGCGTTCGGCTGATACGTTCCTACCGGTGCCGTAGCGACAAACCGATCGTCGAATCGTGCATCGCAGATGAAGTTGCTGCCGTAGACCGCCGATTCAAGAATGCCTCGTCCAAAGTGCGCGGTGAGACTGGTTTCCAAGCCGCCGGTCGGCCCCGGTGGCAGACTCAGCGATCGATCAGCAACGTTGGCATGCTCCGAGAAGTCCGCGTTGACCGAACCGTACGAAAGTTCCGTCGCAGAACCAGCGCGGCAGGCATATTCCCACTGTGCTTCGGTCGGTAACGTGAAATCGCGCCCCGTCTTTTCCGACAGCCAGTGACAGAAAGCCATCGCCTGTTGCCACGACACACGCACGACAGGCTGCTGTGGTCCGCCGAGCGACAGCCCGGGTCCGTCGGGGCCTTGATAGCGTTTGGTGAACAGGCCGGACTGATGGTGCGGGTCGAACTGATGAAACTGTTCGTTGGTGATTTCGCAACTGCCCATCCAAAAATCCTGGGCAATGATCACTTCCGTGGTCGGTCGCTCGTCTGCTTCCCCATCAGGCGAACCCATCACAAATCGTCCAGCAGGAATACGATTCAGACGAATGGTAATGCCGCCGCCCAAGTCGAGTGTCTCCTCCCATGTGCCCGTAGACTTCTGTCGACGCTTGGCCTCGGAGGCGTTAAATTCCCACTGCGTCGTTGGGCTCGTTACGACCTCCTGCTCGGTCGCCGGCGCGACGGATCGTGAACGACTGACTTCTGCTGACGCAACGGCACCCTCTTCGTCGCTACGAATGGGACCGCCGTACAGCGCGGCCAACTCTTGCCGCCTCCGCGTGGCGTTCTCCGGCACGGTGCAAACGTCCTCCCACGTGCCGTGACAAGGCCCATTCAAATCGATCCAGGTGACAAGCCGATCCCATGCTTCGGCGTCAAGCGACACTCCGTGATGCCCCTTCTGCAAAAGTTGGATCAACTCGCTGGTGTCGGCGTGGTATTCACCGGGCACCAGCAAGTGGACGTCGTCTTCAATGTTGACGCGTCGGATGTAAGGGATCAGTGCTTCATAGGCCGGCGTGTAGCGAACTGCCGTCCCGCCGAGTTGCCGCTTGGCGTCGGGGTGCAGCCGCGTGGCTCCTAAATTCGTCAACTGCCGACCTCCGTAATCTGGATTGTACTTTTCCGAACGGAGGTCCGGCATATTCGCCGAAGCGTCGTGTCGCCGGCCGTCATGGCACTCGACGCAGTGCTGGTCGAGTACCGGTTGCACTTCGCGCTCGAAATCGAATCCGCGCGGAGGCCCGTACCACGGCTCGATCTTCGTTGGTGGATGCATGGAGGCCAAATCATGCCGCACCAACGGCGTGTTCCTCGATTGCTCGTGACAACCCACGCAAGAAACTCGTTCGCCCGGCATGGCGGTGTACCAGCTCCGCATCAGTTGTAACGCCTTGCCTTCGCCGTCGAGCGGTTGAATCGTCAAGGGCGTGTTGGCCGGGACGTGAAACGACGCCGATCCGTCTTCGCGAACGGGAACGGTTCCCAGCAGCCGCATCGCTTCCCAGGGCCCACCGCAACCGATCTTGTCCGGACCAGCCAATCCGGGATAGCCGAAATCATAGGCCGCCAAGCGCAATCGCTTGACCGCGCCGCGCGGAACGCCCGCCAGCCCCGGCCCGGCATAAACATCGTGCAAGTAGACCACTGCGTCGTCACGACTGAGATCGACTCGGTCTTGGATAACGGGCGGCAGCGGTTGCTTCTGGAGCGGGATCGGCTCGAACAAGTCGAACCCGTCGCGGACACACAGCGGCACGATGTTGTCAAACACGTCCACCAGATAAATGCCCCAGGGTGCTTTCTGGCTGAGTTGTGCCGCCACCAGAAAATACTTGTCGCTCAATGGATAAGGATGCAGAAATTTTGGCCACGATTCCTCCACCAGTTTGTCACGCACGATGGGCTCGATCGGTTTACCACGGCCGGGAATTCGTTGCACGACACCGTCGGCTTCCCAAGATCCTTTGGCCAGATCGATCACTGCCAGTTCGCCCATCCGCGGCACGCCGTGATAGCCGGCGACGATGGCAACGAGTTTGTTCGGCGCACCGGGAATGCCTCGCGGATAATACAACGCGTTGGGCCAGTAAGAATTGCTGCCATAGATCGCCCGCTGGCCGGTTCCATCGGGATTCATGACCATCAGCGGTCGCAGATAGATGTGCATCGTGCCAGCGTAATCCCAGCGGCTGTAAATCACTTGGCCCGAAGGCAGCACGGCCGGATGCAAGTCGAGATCCTGATCGAAACACAACTGCCGCATCGCACTCCCGTCGCCATTCATGCGAAACAGGCTGCAAGCCCGCTCGACACCATGCCAACACGGCACCGCGTGGAACGACGCGGTGGAAGCAAACACAATCCCGCCGTCCGGCAAGTAGCAGGCATCGAAGTTGTCCACATCGGCTTGATCGCCGCGCGACACCTGACGCGGATTTGAAAAAGGGGACAGGTCCAATTTGTGCGCAGCACCCTTCGGGCCGTTCCGGAAAATTGGACCTGTCCCCTTTTTCAAGTCGATCTCCCAAATCTGCCAGCTCCCTTCGTGCGGCATTGTGAACAGCAACCGGTCTGCATCCCAATGCACATCGATTTCGCCGACAAATGCGCTGCCGGGCGGTCGATACAACGTTTGCAAGTTGCCTTCACGTAGAGACAGCCGTGCGATCTCGTTGTCGTAGCCGGTCTGCTCGATCCCCGAGTTGCATTTGTGATTGACGGGCAGCCCGAGTTGGCCGCGCCTCCGCTTCAGCAGTACGAGTTGCTCGAACTCCAACAACGGATTCGCCAACAGTGCGGTGTTCCGCAGCTCAGCCAGTTTCGCAGCACTCGTTTCATCACCCGCGCGGCTCGACTTCTCTAGTTCGTCGCACCGCTTCAGAAACTCGGGCCCCTGGGGATAGCTCGCCCCAAACGTCTCGATCAAATCCGAAATGGCCAAACGCAACGACTCGGACGGAGCCTCTTTCCCAGCATCGTCGCCGCACAGCCGGCTCGCGCTCGATGCGAGCCCGATGGCGATGACGGCAACCAGTAGTGGCGAAGTGCGTGGGGACATGGACCAATTCCGAGGATGAGATCGGACTGACTACTCGGCACTACGATTTGTTACCACTCGCGCGTTCACGTACAGGCAGTGGCACCAATGCTGGCGCGGCTGCGAAATGGCGAGCCCCCTGCGCCCAAAAGGCATGAACTCCAAACAGGCCGAACGCAAACAATAGATCACCGGCCACGGTATATCGATAGAACGGCAAGGCGCTGAGATAGTTATGCAGCAAGCCAGAAGCCGTGTGATCGGTATCAAACCAAATCCAACAGGCCATATTTGTCGTCAGATAGAAGATCAGAGACGACCCCAGGGCGCAAGTCACCAAGCCCGCAGTAGCCGTGAGCGCCGACTTCAGACCGTTGTGCTTCAACGACATCCAACGACGCACGACGCCGCGCAAGGCCACCGGCAACGCCAGGCTCGCATAGACGACGACCGTCACTTGCCAGGCATATCCGCCGATGAAGTAATCGCTGATCGCCATGACCGCCAGCGGCACACTGAGCGCCGTCAACCAACCGCGAAACAAATATCCCGAGAACAGCGCCAACGCCGCAACCGGTGCAAAGTTTGGCAGATCCCGGAAATACAGTCTCAATCCGACGCCGAGAGCCACCAAGGCAACAAACAGGCTTGCTTCGGATAACCGGTCCCATTTCGTGGTATTACTCATTCCAAGTGTCTCCGCGTCTACTAAAACAAAACAACGGAAGTTTACTTTACCCAGGCCAAGAGATTATAACAAGACACGTGGTTCCCCGCCCAGAAGAGAACGTTTAACCCGCAGCCGAAGGCGAGGAACGCTCGCACAGTCCCTCGCCTTCGGCTGCGGGTTAAACGACTGCGATGTGTCAATAACCGGTGCAAGCCCGAAGAAGGAGGCCGCGGCCATGAGAGTTTACTCGAATACCTCTGGAAATCGCCCTGTCGCGACTCTTGGGCAGTGCCTCTCATTCGTTCTATTTGCGTTTGCGGTGTGGAACTCAACACCCGTACTGGATGGCATTGCTGCCGAGCCGCAACCCGCTGAGTTCTCGCTCGCCAGCACGCGTGACGTCATCCACCAAGCCCAATCGCTCGCGGCACGACTGAGACGCAGCGCAGATGCTCAGACTTTAGCACCGCTCGTCGCCGAATTGGAACAGCTCGATCGTCGCCTGACCGAGCTTGCCAGGACCGCGAACGTGAGCGAAGACGACAAACGCGAGATGGCTCTTCAGGCGAGTTCGCTCAAGCGGCGGATCGCGTTTGCAAACCCGCTGCTGGACATCGACAAGCTGTTGTTTATCAAGCGTCACGACGCGGCAGGCGTGTTCCACATGTGCGATCAGTACTACGGCTGCAACGCCGTGCCGGGCGGCGGATTGTACGTGCTCGCCGATCCGTTTGGCCCGCAGCCGAAACTGACGAACCTGCTCGCCGATGCGGTCGTCGAGAACGGGCGG
The DNA here is from genome assembly GCA_963204995.1 of Planctomycetota bacterium. Classification (GTDB taxonomy): domain Bacteria; phylum Planctomycetota; class Planctomycetia; order Pirellulales; family Pirellulaceae. The sequence continues at coordinate 12,438 of CAUJKL010000491.1, forward strand.
CTCAAGGGTCAGAAGCTCGCAGGCGGCTCGTTCCTTTCACCCGAACTGTCCTTCGACGGCCAAACGATCCTGTTCGCGTATACGGAAGCGAAAGCGTGGGACAAGTATCAAGGGAAAGAAGCCTACGAGTGGAAGCCGGAATACAGCTTTCATATTTTCAAGTGCCACGCCGATGGCACCGGGTTGGTCCAACTGACGGATGGGCCGTCCGATGACTTCGATCCCTGCTTCCTGCCCAACGGCCGCATCGCGTTCATCTCGGAACGCCGCGGCGGGTTCCTCCGCTGTGGGCGCAACTGTCCAGTCTATACACTTCACTCGATGGAGCCGGACGGCAGCGACATCGTCAAGCTCAGCTTTCACGAGACCCACGAGTGGCATCCCAGCGTGGCCAACGATGGCATGCTGGTCTACACGCGTTGGGACTACGTCGATCGCGACACAAACATCGCCCACCACATTTGGACCAGCTTCCCCGACGGCCGCGATCCGCGTTCGCCGCACGGCAATTATCCCGAGCGACGCGAGAGCCGACCGTGGATGGAAATGAGTATTCGGGCGATCCCCGATTCGCACAAGTTCGTCGGCGTGACCGGTGCCCACCACGGACATGCCTTTGGATCGCTGATTCTGATCGATCCGCATGCCTTGGACGACAACGCCGAGTCGCAACTCACGCGCTTGACGCCGGAAGTCCCGTTCGCCGAAGCGGAAGGCGGCAAAGGCAACGTCCGGCAAAATATGGTCTATGGTACGCCGTGGCCGTTGAGCGAAGACGATTTTCTGTGCGTCTACGATGCTCAGTGTCAGAACCGTGGGCTGTACTGGGTCGACCGCTTCGGCAACAAGGAGTTGATCTACCGCGACCCACAGATTTCCTGCCTCGATCCGATTCCGCTACGGCCGCGTTTCAAGCCGCCGACGATTCCCGATCAGACGATTCAGACGGCTGCGGCAATCCGTTCTTCCGGCAGTGAAAGCGACCAGCGTGCGACGGTCGCCGTGATGAACGTTTACGACGCCGACTTCAATTGGCCGGAAGGAACCACGATCGACGCCCTGCGCGTGATCCAAGTGCTGCCCAAGACCACGCCGCCGCCCAACGAGCCACGGATCGGCATCGCCAATCAGACGAACGCGCGGGCCGTGCTAGGAACGGTTCCCGTCGAAGAGGATGGCAGCATCTACTTCGAAGCTCCGGCCGGCAAGGAGATTTACTTCCAAGCACTCGACCAACACGGCATGGCGGTCCAGTCGATGCGCAGCGGCACGTACTTGCATCCTGGCGAACAGATGGTCTGTCAAGGTTGTCACGAACGCAAGCCGCGCTCGCCGCTGGCTCTGGACCGCGTACCGCTGGCCTTGCGGCGAACGCCTTCGCAAATCAAACCGGACGTGGACGGTTCCAATCCGTTCAATTTCGTCCGCCTGGTGCAGCCCGTACTGGAGCGAAACTGCGTCACTTGCCACAAAGAGCGTAAGGCCCTCGACTTGACCAGCACCATCGCAGGCTCGAACGGTTGGACGCGCTCGTACACCAACCTGGCCGAGAAATACGGATTCTACTTCCACGTCAGCAACGGCGCGATCGACACGGGCATCCACGGCGGCAGCCGCACGATCCCCGGCCAGTTCGGCGCGCGGGCTTCCAAGCTGTTGGAGTATATGGACGCGCGGCATTATGGCGTCCAACTATCGGACGAAGACCGCCACCGCCTGACGCTGTGGCTGGATTGCAACTCGGAGTTCTATGGCTCGTATGAAAACACCGCAGATCAAGCCCGCGGCAAAGTGGTCTATCCAACGCTTGATTGATCGCGAGGCTTGGTTGATCGTCTCCGGAACGCTCGTTGTGCCACTGCTCACACATTGCGACTTCGGCGACTATGATGCGCCTATTACTCGAACGTTCATTATTCATCGAACATCCGATGGTGCCAGCATGGTTGCCCCGTCGGGTGAAGGTGCAGTGCGTTGCATGCGGCAGGCCATTGCCACGGTCGAAGCACCGATTGACTACATCAACACGCACGGCACCAGCACACCGGCGGGTGATATTGCCGAACTGGAGGCGATGCGCGAGGTATTCAAAGACTCAGAACTCCTGATCCAGGAGCCGAGAACTCTGGGAGTCAGCGGATTCTCGACAAAGCAGCGGGAGAATAAGGTGATACCAAAATCCGATTCGTGGTCGTCTTGAATTCGTGGGGTCAGCCGGTTTGACCCCACGAATTCAAGGCGACCACGAATTATGGTTCACGGTATTTCCCGCCGGATCAGGAGTTCTGAGACTCGATTCCGCCTTTCAGTTCAAGCAAGTCCCTGTGTGGACATGCGCTCGGTGCGGCAGTCGTCCAGGAGGCAATTCACCGCCTGCTCATGCTGGGAAAACACTTCCTGGCAGGCTCGGGCAATATTGTCGAGTTGGACCTCAAGGCGGAAAGTATGCCGGTCTTGCGGAAAAGTGAAGACAACGCCGGCCTGAACACCGTCATGGGCAATAATTTCGGTTTCGGCGGCACCAATGCCTGCCTGGTGCTGCAACGTTTTGAAAACAGTTAGTCGGCTAGAAGGTTTTGCGCGATTGGTTCGTCGGAGAAATCAAATGGGCCAAACCTCTTTTGTTCTGGTCGCGGGGCGTGGTAGACTCATGGCGTGGCAAGATCACCACGAGCAGACGAAGCGGGAGGGCTCTATCACGTTCTGAACCGCGCGAGCTTCGATGCGAAGATGTTTCGCAAGGAAGGAGATTTTGTTGCCTTCGAGAAAATACTGCACGGAGAAAGTCCTTCACGAAGCGTTACGACGCGACAAGATCGAACTGTACGATGTGTGCCATCTGGCTTTGCCAGTGCCCCCCAGCCGTTTCGCATCGGCACGATGATCCCCAAGACCCAGTTGTCCAAGCAATGACCACTTTCGATCCCTATCACACCTGGCTCGGCATCCCGCCCGACGAGCAGCCGCCGAACCACTACCGATTACTCGGAATCCAGGTCGGTGAATCGAACGATCGCGTCATCGCAGATGCTGCTGATCGCCAGACCGCCCACCTCCGAACGAAGCAGCACAGCGAACACGTTGCCGACTCGCAGCGGCTCCTGAACGAAGTCTCCCGCGCTCGCGTCTGCCTGCTCAATCCTGAGTCCCGCGTCAAGTACGAACAATCGATCGCCCGGCCAGTCACAAACTTCACGCCACCGCCCGTAGCACCATCACGAAGACCGAAGCGACCTACTAAGAATCCGTTCGTCGAAGTCGCAAAGGTAGTCGTCGGAGGCTTGGTCGGAATCGCCATAGCGGTGGGGCTGGTCAAGTTCATCTACGCTCGCATCGATACGATTAGCGAACAGAAAGCCGTCCAGATTGTCGCCACGCAAACACCACCACGACAGACAGTCGCATCGGAATCTGCCAACGATCCGCTTCCACCGTCCGCCTCCGCATCGCTTCTAAAGATTTACAACTCGTCAAACGGACACCGAGGCGTGACGGGTGCAAAGAAGGTAAATGTAGTTTTGAAACTGAATGGTGACGAAGCGTGGCGAGAAGATGACATCGATACCGCATGGGAACCAAAAGGCAGTCCGATGACAAGCATCCCGCTACCGCCACATGTGCGATTTGACACCCTTCGAATCGAAATCCCCGAGTGGCACTCGCCTGGCTGCTCACTCGCGGAGATTGAAGTCTACGACAACGATGGAGTGAATATCGCTGCGAATCAGCCCGTGGAGGCCAGCAGTTTCTACCTCTCGAAATCCAACCAACCTCGCGATTGGAGGCCATCCAGACTTACAGAAGGCACAAAGACTTCGTCGCGTTACGGCTTTGGTTATTGGGTGGCAGAATACAACAAACCAAGTTGGATCGAAGTCAGCTTAACGAGATCGTTAGTGTCGAACAAAGAATAATCGGTTCATAGAATCTACTTGACCGAACAAACATCCACGCTACATTCCACTTCCACACGTAACACAACAGGGTGGCGAGCCGCGGGTGCAGGAGGCACAATGCCCAACAAATCTCGCCGGTTGGTTCCAAAGATTGGAGCTTTCCGGTATGCCAGTTCTTCTTCCTGCCGACCAAGTCCATGCGACTGGAACGAGCTCGTCGCGGATCTCGGCTGTATTTGACCGATGAACTCCATGCCATGCGGTGGCTCGACGACCGCGGCAACCGGCAAGAACGTACTCATCGAGCAACGGCGCGACCGCGAGGCGAAGTTCTCGCAGTTGCTCCTCTTGGTCGTCACTGTACGAGCCTTGCTGTTGGGCGTAAGTGTCGATCCACACGGCAGAGCGTTGAACATCCTCGGCGCTCAGGCGATCTGTAAGCAGGGTCTGCCCGAGTTCGCTGCCCCGACTGCAAACACCAGATGTCTCAACCATTCCCAAGCGTCATCGAATGCACGCCCGCATCCCTTGCGCTCGTGAGTCTTCCTTGTAGACTGAGTGAAATCAAAATCACTATCGATGAGGTAAATGACATGCGGCGAGTGGTTGTCACGGGTATGGGCCTGGTTTCCTGTCTGGGCAATACCAAGGAATCCGTGGTTGATTCTTTACGTCACGGAAGATCGGGTATCAGCTTTAATGAAAAATTCGCCGAAATGGGCTTGCGTAGCACGGTTTGCGGATCGGTCGATATCGACCTGGGCGAATACATCGATCGCAAGACTCGCCGCTTCATGGGCGATGCCGCTGCCTATGCTTACGTGGCGATGCAAAATGCGATCAATGATGCAGGTTTGACCACCGCAGAGATTTCGAATCCGCGGACGGGATTGATCGCCGGTTCCGGCGGTGCGTCCAGCGCCAACCTGGTCCGGGGTGCAGACACATTGCGTGAAAGAGGCTTGCGTCGGGTAAGCCCCTACTTGGTGCCGCGTACCATGAGCAGCACCGTTTCCGCTTGCCTGGCCACGCATTTCGGTATTCAGGGGCTCAACTATTCCATTACCTCGGCCTGCGCTACCAGCACCCACTGCATTGGTGCCGCGCTGGAACAAATTCAGTGGGGCAAGCAGGATCGGATTTTTGCCGGTGGTGGTGAAGAAGAGGATTGGAGCCTGGCCATGATGTTCGATGCCATGGGTGCGTTGTCAACGAAGTACAACGACCAGCCATCGATGGCGTCACGCGCCTACGACAGCGAACGGGATGGATTCGTCATCGCTGCTGGTGGCGGCATGCTGGTGCTGGAAGAACTGGAGCATGCCAGAGCCCGCGGTGCCAAGATTTATGCGGAAGTCGTCGGCTATGGCGCCACATCCGATGGTGCCAACATGGTTGCCCCGTCGGGTGAAGGTGCAGTGCGCTGTATGCGGCAGGCCATCGCTAAGGTCGAAGCACCGATTGACTACATCAACACGCACGGCACCAGCACACCGGCGGGTGATATTGCCGAACTGGAGGCGATGCGCGAGGTGTTCAAAGACTCGATTCCGCCCTTCAGTTCAAGCAAGTCCCTGTGTGGACATTCGCTCGGTGCGGCAGGCGTCCAGGA
>CAUJKL010000492.1 GCA_963204995.1 Planctomycetota bacterium
ATGACGAGCGATGGTCTGGCTTTATCAAGCAGGCGACACAAACGAAGTTCGGCACAACGATGACGGACACCATCAAAGCCGCGCTGCTGGCCACGCCGACAAAACTAGTCCACCGCTGGGTCCGCGAAAATCTGGGCCTGATAGTTCAATCCAAACGTACGCAACTCGCCAGAATCCTACGCTTAAAGCTGACAGAAAACCAACAAGACCTCTAAAGCCACACAATCGCAGATTTTCAACTGGCCAGGGCGAACCAACACGGCGCACGAGTCCTCCGCCTTACGTTCAGGTGCCGGCAGGTGACTGTGGCGGAGTCTGCGACGCCACGGCTGATTGGAGTTCATAATCAGCCGGGGCTTCGCGGACTCAGCCCCAGCCACCTCGTTGACGTCTTGAAAACGAAACTACGACGTGATGGGCCTACGCCAATTCCCAACCGCTACGATACTCTTTGCTGAGATACTTATCCGCAGCGGGACAATTCGTCGCTGTTAGCGATTTAGCGTCCCACTCGAGAGCTTGGCCGACTCGATACGCGACGTTGCCGAGCAGAACGGCTTCGGTCAAGGCACCGGAGTAATCGAAGTTGCAGGTCGTCGGTGAACCGTCCTTGCACGCCTTGATCCATTCGGCGTGATGGCCAATCGACCGCGCGATCGTGGGTGCCGGGGGCTCGAAGCCTTTGAACTTCTCTTGCGGGAACAGACGATAACTGCCGTAGTCGGCGAACATCATGCCTTCGCTTCCCACAAACATGACGCCCGAGTTCGGAACCCGCTCGCCTGCGACTTGTTTCGGCACCAGATCGCCGTCATACCAAGTCAGCTTGGTGGGAACCAAACCATCGCGTTCCGGGTATCGATAACGAACGATCAATCCATTCGGACAAGTTTCCGGATGAACATCTGGTCCTTCCGCCTCGCAATGCGTGGGGTGGCGGAGCTTCAATGCCCAGAACGGCAGGTCCATATAGTGGCACGCCATGTCGCCGAGCGTTCCCTGGCCGAAATCCCACCAGCGTCGCCATTGTGCCGGATGATAGCGGCCGGCGACGTAGGGCCGTTCGGGTGCTGGCCCTAGCCAGAGATCCCAACTGAGTGTCGCCGGTGGAGCTTCGCCCCCTTCAGGACGCTCGCCGCCTCCCCAGCCTTTTCCAACCCACACGTGGACGTCAGTGACGTCGCCAATCGTGCCGGCTTGAATGATCTCGACGACGCGGCGATAGTTCTCGCCCGCGTGAATCTGCGTGCCGAGTTGCGTCACCGTGCCATGTTCCTTCGCGGCCTCGGCCACCAGTCGCGACTCTTGGACCGTGTGCGTTAACGGCTTTTCGCAGTAGACATGCAACCCAGCTCGGATTGCGCGGATGGTGGCTGGTGCGTGGTTGTGATCGGCGATGGCGATCGTCACAGCATCGGCCTTGTCGGCTTCCGCTTCGATCAATTCGCGAAAATCCTTGTAAGTGCGAGCAGAGGGGAACTCTGCGACGGCACGGTCGAGGTAGTTCTTATCGATGTCGCACAGCGCGACGATGTTCTCGCCCTTGACGTTATTGATGCTGAACTGAGCCTGATTGGCGGTTCCAATGCAAGCGATATTCAGTTTCTCGTTCGGGGAATTTGAATCCTGAGCAGCGAGTTCGCTCCACACGCCGCCAGCTACGGTGGCCGCGCTGGCCGCCGCCGTCGTCTTCAAAAAGTCTCGTCGATTGTAGTTAGGCCGCCTTGGCATGTTTCTTACTCCAGTTTTAGGGCAAAGTTCGTAATTCGTGTCACATTGAATATGACTGATCGGTCTCAAGAACTCAACCAGCAATCGCTAGCGAGCCCAAAAAGTCGGTCTTGGAGCGATCACACGAACCTAGTAGACTCCCGCGTTCATTTCTAGCAGTCGGGTGCGCGGTTGTGGGTAACGGTCGCCATTTGGCACTCGGCGGTCTCGTCGTTCAGGCGAGAAGGAGTTGATCTGATGAAGCGTTTCGCATTGGTGGCGGCCATTTTGGCGTTGGGTGTTGGCTGTCGCGCGCCGATGCCAAAGTGGGACATGTTCGGTCCGTATGGGAACACTCGCGTTGCTCCGCCTCCGACCGGTGGCTACGGTGTACAGCAGCCTTATTACGCCCCCGGCCCCACCACGGCACCGCCGACTACCGCACCGCCGACTACTTCGCCGCCGACCACGTTACCGCAAACCATCGCACCGACATCGGCACCCGTTGGCACTGGCTTTCGCCCCTCGTCAGCGAATCGCTGGTCGAACATCGATGACCCAGCCGTTGGTCCAATCGCCAAAAACAACAGTTGGGCTCCATCTCGTCCAGTACCAACGGCCGAGCAAGTCGTCGACTTGCGAGATGCCGATGTGGCGTTGGCCAGTCATGAAACCGCTGCTCCCTTCGTGCCGCCGACGACCGTTGTCGAATACGACGGTCCAATTCGCATCTTGCCTCCGGAATCGTCTCCGGCGTTTGTCTCATCAACGGCAACCGCTCCTCCACGTCTGCGAGGCATGACGATCAACGACACGACTCGGCTGTCCGAGCCCGCCCCGTTCGTACCATCGG
>CAUJKL010000493.1 GCA_963204995.1 Planctomycetota bacterium
AACCACCGGAAAGTTCTTTGCGCCCTAACTCGTTCACCAACGCGGGCAGCAACTGCGGAACGGGCATCATGGACAAACGATGCTCTTCCAAGAGATACTGCCCAGCTACTTGGCCCGGCAGCGCTCCGAATGGCAAACGCCCCAGCACACCATCTGTCGAAACTAGAACGGTGTCAGAGTTGTTGATGAACTCCATGAACGGCTCCCATAGCCGCTGCCGCAACAACTTTCCGGCGGCTATTCCTTGGGGCGACATACCAAACGTCTGTCTCCAGATATCGACCGCTTCGCCAAGCGGAGCAATTGGGCCAAGATCGACCAACCGTGCGCTACCTTGACGTGGAATTACCATTGCCACCAAAGATGACTCGCGGTCCCACGCTCCCCGCACATGAGTCAATCGTGTGAACTGCAGGTAGTCAATGAGGATGCTCCCGTCGGGCAATGCCGCTTGAACCTGTCCAAGTGTCACTTCTTGTGTTTCGGCACGGAACGCTGCGCTTTCACGACTCAACTGGGCTTCGATGGCTTCTTTCTTCGCGGTCAACTCGGCAATCCGCTCCCGCCAACCGTCAATACTCTCCTCGGGCACAGTGCGAGACACAGATGCCAGCTGCCGAGTGACTTGCTGAAGTTCGCGAAAACGGTCGGCGATCTGCGGATTGTCGTTAGCTTGGTGCATGGCCCGTTGTCGGACGAGTGTGGCCCCTTTCCATAACAACGTCTCTCGCACCGCCGTAGATTGAAACTGAGCGTTCTGCAACGCCAGCGAGAGGTACCCGTCGAGCCGATGCCGTAGCATCTGGTTCATCGCCAATTGCTGACGTTCCGAGAGAGCGACTGCGGAGTCATCCAGAGACTTGCGGGAGATTCGGAGAGCCTTGCGCATAAGCGGCTCGGCCTTCTCAACTTCGCCAGTTGCTAAGTAGTAATTTGCGAAGCTCGCCGAGATGTCGGCAGTACTGGGGTGCATTTCGCCGAATACTTGTCGATGGATCTCTAAGCTTTCGTTGTATAGCGATTCGGCCTCGGAATAATCCCCGGTCGCGAGATGTATGGCAGCCAGATTATGCACACTCGTGGCAGTATCGGGATGATGCTCGCCGACAACCTGCTTGCGCATTTCCAATGCCTGTTGACAAAGTAACTTTGCTTTCGCGTAGTCGCCTAGGTCGAAGTGGTTAGCCGCCAAGTTGCTGAGACTCTTGATTGTCCGTGGATGCCTTTCACCAAGAACGGATCGATAGATCTCCAAGGCGCGGCGATTGAACGTCTCAGCTTTGACGAAATCACCTTGTGTACTGTGCAGCCCCGCAAGATTGTTCAGGCTTGTCGCCGTAGCTGAGTGTTGCGATCCTAGCGACTTTTCTCGAGCGGCGAGACCTGCAAGATAGTACCGTTCTGCATTGGAATGGTCGCCTAGCGATTCGTACAGCCAACCAAGATTGTTGAAACTCGAAGCCGTTGCAGGATGCTCCTCGCCCAAGGCTGATTTGAAGATGTCGTGGCTTCTTAGGTAAAGCGGCATCGACTGTGCATATTCCGCCTGCGACACATACAGTGCGGCCAGATTGTTGAGCACGGTGGCCGTATTGGGGTGACCCTCGCCGTACGCCTTCTGAGTGATGGTGAAGCTTTGGCGATACGCAAGCTTGGCCTGTGAGTATTTCCCTTGCTCTTGGCACATCCGCGCCACATTGTTGAGCGACGCTGCCGTATCTGAATCGTGTTCACCGAGCATTCGTTTTTGCAATTCAAAGACCTTTAGAAACACTTGCTCGGCCTTTTCATATCGTCCCAAAGCTTCATGCAATCGCCCCAAGCCATTCAGAGCACCAATCGTATTTGGGTGTTGTTCTCCCAACGACAGCATGCAAATGTCGATGCACTCTCGATAGAATTGCTCTGCCTTTTCGTACTCCTGATGCTCTGAGTAAAGCACGGCGAGATTGTTCAACGTGGCAGCGGTTGTCGGATGTCGATCGCCGAGTACGGTTTTTGCAATCCGACCGCTTTGTTGGTAAAGCGATTCGGCTGCTGAGAAATCGTCAAGCCGGTGATACACAGCTGCCAGATTATTCATCGAGACTGCGACAAGCTGGTGCCGCTCACCCAGGACGGTCCTGCGTTTCTGAAGTGACTCAAGGTACAGCGGGATCGCTTCGCGATGTTTTCCGTCTGATTTGAGGATGACCGCCCTCGTGTCACACTGCTCCGCTAATTGGAGCTGGTGTCGTTGGTCGGGCGACAACCGTAGTCGCTGCCTCAACTCTTCCAGTGCCAATCTCGCGTCAGTTGTGCGCCAATCCTGCTCGCCAAATGCTTGCTTGAGCATTTCCAGTACTTCTGTACGCGTGGTTTCTGCACCACCGTGGTCCGTCGTAGCCTCTTGCAGTTCTGCGAGAAGACCGAGCGAGATAGCAAGCTCCGGGTGTGATGGGCCGTAAATACCACGTTCCTTGTCGAGCATTAATTGTGTCGCTTCGATTGCCTCACTGAACTTGCCTTCTCGTTGCAATTGTCGTGATTGTTTCCAGAGAGTCTGAATCTCCGACTTGAGTGCCTCGTTGACTTCCACGTCCGCGGGCTCCGCCGCAGACAGACCGGCAGTTAGACCCCAAGAACCGCACGCTACACACATAACGAGACGGATCGTTAACATGTCAATACGCCAATCGAAAGGTCAGTGTCGTGTTTGTTCTGTCATTCGCCCGTGTCAATTCACACGTAAGCGGAAAGGGCCATCCTTCCGGCACATTGGCCACGAGCGTCGTCAAATCATTGGAGTTGCGAACTTCTTCACCTTTGATGTTGGTGATGACGTCGCCCACTTGAACGCCGACCCACTCTGCCGGTGAATGCTCAATGACTGAGGTAACTCGCGCGCCGCCCTCGGACGCTGTCGCGACGCGGACGCCAAAGCGAGATTTCGGCAAGGGAATCGCGACTCCCAGTGGTGCGGCGAGTTCTGCGAAGGCGTGTGGTGCCTGCGGCTGCGGGCTTTCGCCCACCAACGCGGTCAACCTTTTGTCGCGAGAGGCGAGCAGAGGTGCCGATCGATTCTTGGCATCGATGCGAAGCTGCCCCCAAAGATCTTCCCAACTCGGAATGCCATCGCCGTCCGCGTCAAGCTTCTTTGGTGTTTGAGTCAACAGCCCGAACAACGCATTCGTAAAAATGCCGCCATCGCGAGAACCATAGGCTGGCTTGCCGATATCCGCAGCGGTCAGATCGACCGTGCCACGATGTCGAAAGAACAGGTATCGAACCGTGAGTTGATCGTAGCCGGCACCGGCGTAGAAACTGCGGATGTCGCTGAACACACTGCAACAGTCAGTCAAAATGATGTTCAATCGAGCTCGCTTGTCCTTGATTGTGTTTACCAGCGTCCGGCGAGACAAGTTCGCGGTTTGCATCGTAAGCACATGCCCCGGATCGTCGTTCACGGCACCATGCCCGGCGTAGTAGAACAGCAGTGTATCGTTTGCCCCGTTCTGTAGTTCCTGATAGTACTGCAGCACGTTCTCCGGCGTCGCATCGTCGCCAGCCAGCACTCGCAAGGTCCGACGATGTGCTGGTAGTGCTTCCTCGACCGCCGCAACTACCATTCGCCGATCGCTCTCGACGTGCTGCCCAATGCGAGCGTCGTTCGTGTCCGCGACGATCAACACATGGACCATCGGAGCGTCGACGTCGTCAGCCCGAGCGGTGTCAAGAAGGATCAGGCCCAACAGACACATCACACCTGTCCGATACGCAATTCTTAGATAATCCATAGTAGACCCTCCATTCCTTGCCAAAATCACCGATGTAGGGAAGCACTCGCCACGTCATACCGAATCCGGACCCCCGCGACGCTCCTGCTTCGCCGGAACGGCACGCTAACAACTGCGGAAGTCATCTGTCGTCCAGCCCCGGTGCCTGCGGCGAGACGGGGTTGACTCCGAATTTGCAACGGCACGTCCTCCGCGATCGCAGTCACGGAGATCGTCCCCGCGAGGTGCGCCAAGCCGTGCTTGGCGGCCTCGCTTTCGCTGGGACTCGTGACCGTGAAAGCGCGGACGCTGCTATTATCCAGCCGCCAGCCTGTAATCGTGTACGACTCGTCCGGGCGAATGATATAGCCGCCGTCCTCGGCGGTCGCGGGTCTTCGACTCATTACGGAAAGGCCATCGACCGAGACCACGGCCAAAACTCGGTATGAACCTAAATTGGTAATCCGAATGGAGTATTCCGTTTCCGCTTTCGAAAACCGAACCGAGCGTTCGGTTACGCTCTTATCGACAAGTGCAAACGTGGGCCTGTTCACGCCTGCAAAAGGTAGTGGCTGACCATCGACCGGCAATTCGACTTTGACTGACGGGGGTGGCGGCCACGACCAGAGTGATTCACGACTGGCAGCGACGAGTCTCGCGATTGGCGGTGGTGACGCTTGTCCGTTTGCGATGGATTGCCGGATCGACGATACAGATTCGACCAACGCGTCTCTCTGCGAATCGGAAAGCCCCGCAGCGTCATTCAACTTCCACTCAATGCCGTCCAGCAAGTTTGGGTCGCCGATCAGATCGGCCTCTTCAATTTCCCGAAGCAATGATTTGAGCCACACGAACGTGTCTAGATCTAAGGCATCCAATGCAATATTGAGCGATTGTGCTGGCGAACGTGAGTTGGCACCAAGTTTGGCAAGCGAGGCGATTTGATCGGAAAGATGATGGCCTTCGAAGCGATCTGCTGACTTCATCAATCGTTCGAGAGTTTGTTGGTCACGATTGTCTGCCGCCAACCTGACTGCAATCTTCAGCAGGTCCGCTGAAGTGACACCCGAGACGTGCTGGCGTTGTAAGACGCGTTCGCCCTCGGCCAATTGCAGACTGAGATCGGCGAGAAGAGCTGAGTCGCGACTTCGAATCGCCGCTCCGACGAGGCTTATGTCGAGATGCACCGTAAACCCCGAGTCCCAATATCCGGAAAGAATCGAGTCGCTCGTCGCGTAGGCACTCAAGTGCGATATTTCCGGCAACGGTGACGGTTCATTGGCACCGACCGTAAAGGTACTCGACAATACAAAGGCAAAGGTGAACACCATCAGAACGGTGGTTGGCTTGAGGTACATAAGATGACCTTTTACGACAAGGTTGCCGCCGGGTCGTCACGACACCTTGTGAGCAGGGCGGACGACGCGACACAACAAGTGAATCTGGATCCGTTACTTAGCACCGCCCAAACAATAAGTGGGATAGGCTTCTAGCCTGTCATGACTGAATTGACAGGCTGGAAGCCTATCCCACAAAAGTTTTGCGACAGTAATTGTTTGGCCAA
>CAUJKL010000494.1 GCA_963204995.1 Planctomycetota bacterium
CCCGTGGAACTCAAGGAGAACGCACATCCATGGAGCCTCCCATCTTAAAGCCCCAAATGTGACTCTGGACGGAACGCGAGGTCAGGTAATCCGCGGTCAGCGCAGGAGAACACCCCCGACCTGATTGCTCAGACCGGGGGCGTCTCTATTCAACGACCGAACCGAACTACAGCTCAACCGACTCTACCTCAGCAACGAACCTTCCGGCATCGTTACCCAGGTACGAGGCAACTACGTTAAACACTGCGTCACTGAAGCCGCCAATGTTCAGGATGTCGTCACGCTCAGGAGCTTGAGTCGATCCGTAAGGCTGGATGTCGATGCAAACCAGCTTCGGTGCCGTGACACCGAATCGCTTCTGGTTCGTTACGAACTTTTGCCACTCGGTCATCACGCCAGTCGAACCGTGCCGACCACGGCCGACCCAACTCTCGTTATCGCTAACCAACACGCATCCTGCAAACTTTCGCTTGCTGAACTTCGAGTTGGCTTCGTACAGCGGAATCGAGCAGTTCGTTCCACCGCCACCGTACTTCGCCAGCCGCTCCGACAGACTCAGGATCGAGTCGGACGGATCGATGCGGACGCCGTATGCACGGGTGTCGAACGGAACAACCACGCTGTCCGGGTTGCGACGCAGGATCGCCGCAGCGAACAACGCCGCCACGTCAACACACCGCATCTTGCTAGTCGCACCACGACCACGCCAACCAGTTACCGGCATCGACATTGAACCAGAGGTATCCAGTCCGATGACGACGGGACCTGGCAACTCCGGTACGTTACCGCAAGCGATCTCGGCAGCCTGATGAAGTGCTGTCTTGATCTTCTGCGGAACTTCATCCGAAGCATTCAGGTACGCTGCCAGGAACTGGTACGGAAACTGACGCGAGCGACGGATCTCGTCGGCGTTGGTTAGCCGATCCGCCACGTAGTGCACCATGTTCCAGTCCTCTAGCACCTTGTGACGAAGCAACGTGTTAAGGTTCATCCGCAATGCTTGCGGACCCATCTGGCGGGAAATTGCCTTCCAGACAAGCGGTCCCTTGGCCGCATCGGCCAACAAGTCCCAACGAACCGTCTGAGAAAAGTCTCCGGCGATCAGCGTCTGTGCCTCGACCGTGTCCGCATTGCGGTACGCGATCAACGCCTGGACCTGAGCTGGCAAGTCGGCCTCGGTTGCCGGAGTCCACTTCTCGGTCTCCTTGTCCGTCAGCCAACCGAACAGCGCTCGCCGCGCGTTATCCTTCGGCGTCGGGCGAGCCATCCGCAGCACGTCGCGCAGGCTCGGATCGTTACCGATCGAAGCCGACAGCAACTTGCTGACCGATGCCTCGTTCAACCAACGCTGAAACGCACGCTGCAACGAAGACGACAAACTCGTTCGACCGAACTGTCCTGACCGAATCATTTGGAACATAGTTCGCATCACGCGACCGTTGTCCACAACTCGATCGAACACGCGGTGCATCAGCGCCGTGTCACGCTTCGACAACACGACCAACAGCGCCGCCGGCATGTCCTTCATGTAGGCACGCTCGCGAGCGTAGACGGCGAGCTTCGCCAAGAAGACGTTGTCGTCGACTTGGTCAATCAGCTTGCTCATTTCGTCGAGTTGGCTTTGTGCGTTGGCGTAGAAGACACCGTTGAAGCAGCCGGTCGCAGCCATCTGCGCCAGCGCATGCTTCGGCGCGAACTTGTACGCGCGGCCACCGGCCTCGTTGAACGAGTCAGCTCGCGGCAGCTTGTTCTTGGTGCGTGAAAACAAAGTCTTGTTGGCCATCATGACCTCCTCTCGTAGCCGACACTGCAAGCCTGTGAATCCACAAAAAGCAGTTGTACGCCACGTTCAAATAAAGTGACCTGACGAAGAATGGGCAGAGATTCCGCCCGTTTGATACAAGCGGGCGGCGCGGGGTTTGAACCCGCAAAACCGGTTTCGGTTTCTTGCCATGTACTCCGCACCGGCAGTCAGGTTGGGTATACTGCCAGTCGACAGTTGTATCGGGTTCGCAACGGGTGAATTAATGGCGTCGATTGTCGAGCAGCATTATCAGTCACGTATGGATTCTTTGTCCGCGAAGGAACGCATGGAGCGATGTGCTGCGATGTTTCAATGGACGCGTCAACTCCTCGGTCGGCAGATCGTGGCGGAGTCGGGGCCGATGTCGCCGGATCGGCTGAAGTGGGAAGTCGCGAAAAGGCTGTACCGCGCCGATCCGTTAGCGACGGCATTCATCGACCGGAAGTTGGCCAATGTTTCCCGTTGAGGCGTTCCGCGACACGTTGAGCAAGGCCGCTGCCATCTTCAGGCAACATGCAATTCGATTTCATCTGACCGGTGGACTCACGTCCGTCGTTTATGGCGAACCGCGGATGACGCAGGATATTGACATCGTCATCGACAATCAGGCCATTGCCACTCAACTGGATTCCTTCATTTCGTCGCTGGACACGTCGGACTTTCTGTTCGATGCCCAAGCCATTCGCCATGCGGTTGAGCAACGTGGAATGTTTCAGTTGTTCGACAATACGGAGGCACTCAAACTCGATATTTACCCACGAGAACTAATCGAGGGTGAATTGAATCGATCCCAAGTGATCGAAGTATTTGATGGGATGCAACTGCCGGTCGCGTCGCGCGCCGACGCTGCGGCGTCCAAGCTGGTGTGGGTCAGCAAGGGGAGCCACAAGAGTCGCCGCGACTTGCGGCACATCTACCGCACAGGGATGGACGCAGATCGCAATCTAGTTCGCAACCTCGCCGCTCAACTCGGGCTCGAATTGTTACTCGACGAAGTGCTCAGCGAGTCGGACGAGATTCACGAGTGAACGATCGCCCTACATCAGTTATCAACGAAAGTGATGTTGTTTCAGCAAGATTCCAGCGACCAACGGGAGCGGGTTGCGGACAACCGAGCGATAGCTCGCATTGGCTGCGGCCCTGCCGCCCTACGTTGACAAACACTCGACGAAGTGGTGAATCAGAGACGTAACGGCGCTCTACCATTGAGCTACAGCGCGACGTGCATTGAAGTTGCGCTGGTGGGACTCGAACCCACAACATCCGGGTTATGAGCCATGTACTCCAACTCGGCAGTCGAGATGATCGTGTTGTTGCAAAACCTGACCGACGAAGTGTTGACCAGAGACGTAGCGCTCTATCCGATTGAGCTACGGCCCGTTCGGCGATGAGCCAGGCCGGTGGGACTCGAACCCACAACCTCTCGATTGGAATTCGATGTACTCCGAATCGGCAGTCGGTCATGTTTTCATGACGACGAACTATTGGTCAGGAACTTTTCCGTACGGGAATCGAACCCGCCAACTGTGTCGCAGTTTCCAGATTCCACTGGACGACCGATGTAGTCCAAACCGGCGGTCGCCGTTGTATTGTTGCCCAACGAAGGGTTGCCAAGAGTTGCGTTTGCTTCGGCCGTCCGTATCAGTAACTTAGTTGCTGACCGTTGACTGGCCCCTTCGTCTGCGCGAGACTCCAGCGCCGTTCACTAGCCGGTTGCCCGGCATCGCTACCTTAGGACCGTCATGTACTCCAAGCAGGCAGTTGGACGGTAGTGTTGTCGTTCAAAAAAGCCCAACGAAGGATCGTCAAGACGTTGTGCCTTTCAGCACACCATTAACAGTGGTGATGTAGTCCCGACAGGCAGTTGGGCTGTGAAATAGACCATCCAGCGAAGGATAGGTTCGGACACCTTTCAGCTCTCAAAGTTGATGTAGTCTGAATCGGCAGTTGGATGGTCAGAGAAGTACGACCAATCCGGCATCCATGCCGATCGGTGCCCGGAGTCGAACCCACTAAGAGCTGTAGACCAACGCTTCGCGTCGGTGCCCCAGGCAGCCGCCTGGCCGATTGGCATCGACGTCAATGCGTATCGCCCGCATCTTGGGCGATACGGATGTTTGACAAGTAGACTCACTTCTTTCCGAGTCACCTGTTCTTCTGCTTGGCGATTCGCTTGGCATGTCGCTCGTAATCTTCATATCGAATCTTGGCGATTCGTTTGCGATCGGCGGTTCGCACAACAAGACCTTCGGGCCGTCCGCCAGCTTGATCATCCAACGCGACGAGGGTTCTTGTGATCTGCGATCTAAGCCATTCATGCGTGTCTTCAATAGTGGTTGGAATCGATTCAACGACAGCAACACGCGGAGTTAGTTCAAGCTGCATTGTTGCAACGAACTCGGTTAGATCCGCCTCACTCAAAAACTCTTGGCCGCCATTCTCACGCCAGAGCGATATCGCATCCAACTCGTTATCCAGTTGGTTCAAGGGAATTCGATTCACGTCGAACACTCGATAGCCAAATTCACGATTGCTCGTGTACTGCTTAGCCGAGGCGGTTGTCTTACCACCGTAAGTTTCCAAGTAGATCGTCGTAGCTGAACGTTCTGGGCTTTGATAGATCAAGCTGATTCGATCCGCCACTGGCTTCAGTGTCTCAACGATCCCCAGCGCAGGGTTATGGATCAGGTCGCCCTTTGCATGCAGCAACTCTTCGCGACTTCCGATCAGGTAACAACCGTCCGGCATCAAGATGATTCGACTATTTGTTCCATCGACCTTCTCGGTCGCAATCAAGGCTTGGCCATCGAATGAAATGGTTTCTTCGAGCAAGCTCCCACGCTCGCCCAGCGAGTGATAGGTCGGGATCGACGGATACTTCGTTGCGGTGTTCAGCTTACGAAGATCGAGGTCGCTGGTTTTGGTCATTGCTAAGTGCCGATCGTGTTGGTGTGTTACCTGAAACTGGTAAAGAAGTCGCAATATATTCGGAAGCGTCCTCGCCAGGAATCGAACCTGGTCTGTAACCTTCGCAAGGTTACGTGCGAATCCAGCACACTCCAAGGACATTGTGGTTTTGAAAGCAGCCCGCCGAGGAATCGAACCCCGTCTTGCAGAATCGAAGTCTGCCGTGCGATCCAGTACACTCGCAGGCCACGTTGTCAGCAGCCCGTTCAGGAATCGAACCTGATCCAACAGCTTCGGAAGCTGACATGCTATCCAGCACACTCACGGGCCGTGTTGTTCAAGCGTCGTAACCTGGAATCGAACCAGGACCAAGACCTTAGGAGAGCGGGCACCGACACGAAGTGTTGGTCGGCTTTCCGTTACACCATCACGACGTTTTCAATCAAGAGCCGACGACTGGATTCGCACCAGCATCAACCGCTTTACAAGAGCGGAGCCTTTCTCAGTCG
>CAUJKL010000495.1 GCA_963204995.1 Planctomycetota bacterium
ACTCGCGAGGCGTATGTCGCCAGCGTCCGCGAGAATCGAAATGAATTGAAGACGATTCTGGGCGTGGTCGATCAGCGTGTTCCCGCGCGCATGGAACGATACGGTGACGACGACAATCCAGCGCTGGTTGCCGAGACCGAGAGCTATCGCGTGCATCAAGTGCGTTGGCCCGTGCTTGACGGCGTATTCGGTGAAGGCTTGCTCGCCCAGCCCAAAGGTGATCCCATTGGTCACGTCGTCGTGGTCCCGGATTCCGGCAACGATCCGGAACAAACTTTGGGACTGACCGCCGGACTCGAACCGCAGCAGCAACTCGCACGACGACTCGCCGAGAATGGCTTCGAGGTGATCGTGCCGCAAGTACTCAGCCACGAAACGTGGAAGACAGACGATCCGCAACTCGCACGCGCCGCGTACAACGATCGCGAGTGGATCTATCGCCAAGCGTTTCATATGGGACGCCATGTGATCGGCTACGAAGTCCAACGGGTGCTGGCCGCTATCGACTGGTTTCGCACTGGCCGCACGGCGAACGAGAAAATCGCTATCGCCGGCTATGGCGAAGGAGGACACATAGCGTTTCTGGCAGCAGCGATCGACGAGCGGATCGATGTCGCGTTGGTCAGCGGGTACTTTTCCCCGCGCGAAGAAGTATGGGCCGAGCCGATTTATCGCAACGTCTGGTCACGACTGCGGCGATTTGGCGATGCGGAGATCGCATCGCTGGTGCTACCTCGCAAGTTAATTGTTGAACACTGCCGTTTCCCTTCCGTGGCAGATCATAAAGGAGATATCGTCACGCCGAGCGTCGATCGTGTGCGAAATGAGTTCGACCGGATCCCCAAGTCCGCAGTGATTCCACCGCCAACGTTGGTTGTGAGCGATGATGACAGCGAGCCTTTTTCGGACGCCGCGTTTGAGACGCTCGCTGCGGCATGTGGTGTCACATCACCGCAGCCTCTCGCGGAGAACGCCGCTCAGGACTCCAGGCGTGACCCACAAGTCGAGATCAACCGAAGAAGGCAACGGGCGATGCGGGAACTCGAACGGCATGTTCAAGCGTTGGTCCGCAGCTCAGAGCACGTGCGCGACGAATTCTTTCTCTACAACGTCATGCCCGAACTGGCGAATTCACGTTGGAGTACCGAACGGATGCATCCAACTCATTCGCAGGACAAGTTCATCGACGGTGCAAAAGTGTTCCGGCAACGATTCTATGAAGAGGCGATGGGAAAGTTTGACGAGCCGTTTGTACCGTTCAATGCACGGACGCGCAAAGTCGCGGAGACCGATTCCTGGACCGCCTACGACGTCGTGCTTGACGTGTTCGACGAGCTGTTCAGTTGGGGTGTACTCGTTGTTCCCAAAGACTTGAAGGAAGGCGAGCGTCGGCCAGTCGTTGTGTGTCAGCATGGACGGCAAGGAGTGCCTCGCGATACGATCGACGCTCACACTTCCGCGTACAACGACTTCGCGGCGAAACTCGCCGAGCGCGGGTTCATTACCTTCGCACCGCACAATCTCTATCGCGGTGAGGACCGCTATCGCTGGCTCGATCGCAAAGCCAATACAATTGGTTGCACGCTGTTCTCGTTCATCATCGCTCAACACGATCAGACGCTGCGGTGGCTCGATACGCTGCCGTTTGTGGATGGCAATCGTATCGCGTTCTATGGCCTGAGCTATGGCGGAGAAACGGCGGTTCGCGTGCCAACGATCTTGGAGAAATACTGCTTGTCGATCTGCTCAGGAGACTTCAACCAGTGGACGACGAAAGTCGCCGCGACCGATCAGCCTTTTAGTTTCATGCGGTCCATCGAGTGGGAGATGCCTTATTGGAATCTCGGCCACACGTTCGATTACGCCGAGATGACGTACTTGATGGCACCTCGACCGTTCATGGTCGAACGCGGGCACCTAGATCGCGTCGGTCGCGATCAGTGGGTGGCTCACGAGTTCGCCAAGGTCCGTTGGCTGTACGCTCAACTCGGTTTGGCGGATCGTGTCGAGATCGAATTCTTTCAAGGTGGACACAGCATCAACGGCGTGGGGACGTTCGCGTTCCTGCACAAACATCTCGATTGGCCCGCACCTCGACACATTGAAGAAAGTGTTCCTAGTAAATGAGCTGTTTTCCTGTTCGGCTTAAGTCAGAAGCGTGGTGGTTTCGGACCAAAGGTCCGGCTGTTTACCTAGCCCAGCCCGGGCCCCTGAAGACGTGCTTCGCGAAATAGTTCCCAGCCCGATGGGCTGAGTGAAGGGAGTTGCGACGCAATTCATTGTAGAACAATTGTCCTCAATTGTTCCTTAACGCCGAGCTCGCGAAGCGAGCGAAACAATTGAGGACAATTGTTCTACAATAAGACTGCACGACCTCTTTGCCCCTAAAAGCGCCCAAACACGCGATCGCATTTAAGGAGCCAGCGAACATGAATGGACGAAAACAATTCTATCGCATCGCGCTTATCGTATGCTTGCTCGTTATGTCTTTCGTCAGCGAGTCGATTGCCGGTGTCGGTGATCCTCAAGTCGCCACCGATCACGTGTGGTATCCCGGCGAACTGGCCTACTCGACATTCGAACGACTCGCCGAAACGCAGGCCGCGCTGTACGAGCACGTTACAGGCGATAGGCCAACGACCGACGAACAACGAGTGCTGGCGGCGTGGCTGTGGCGGAACACGCACTTCTGGCACGGCGAGCAAGGCGTCGAAGACCTGTGGGGCAAAGGATTCCAAAACGATACCGACACGGCGACTCGCGAGTATTGGACCGGTTTGTTCGCGCACGGTTTTGGATTGTGCGGCACGACGCACGCGCAATGGACTGCCGAAATGGAACACCTGCTCGGCCACAACCGAGCCCGTGTGGTTGGCGTGACGGGACACAATTCTTTTGAGGTCTTTCTGACCGGCGGAACTTACGGCACCGGACGCTGGGCGCTGTTGGATCATGATGTTTCAACCGTCATCTTCGACGAACAAGGCCAGCGGTTGTTGTCCATCGCCGAGATCAAGGAGAACGTTCGCCACTGGACCAAGGAAAACGTCTCGGCCGACAAGCAACATGGTTGGCTGGTCAGCGGCTTACATCCAGATGACGGCAGCGCATTCGATACGTATCACAGCGCCGAGTATCTCGCAGGCTATGCAGGCCCGCCACCAATTGTCCATTTGCGACGCGGCGAATCGCTGCGGCGTTATATTAGCCCGGGGCTCGAAGATGGTCGCACTTTCGTCTTCTGGGGACGGAATTACAACAGCGAAAACATCCCCGGTCCTGAACGATCTCGCACGTGGGTCAATCAGCCTGCGCGGATGCATGGCTCGAAAGCTGGCACCGGCCATCATACGGGACAGGCCCGCTACGCCAACGCCGTGTATACGTACCTGCCGGATTTCACGACCAAGGATTATCGCGAAGGAATCATCGACGAGAGCGATCGACATGTGACTTTTGAATTCCAATCGCCTTATATCATTGCAGCGACACCGCCGAATGACGAAGCCTGGGGCATCTATCAAGCCGGTTGTCGAAATGGTTTGGTGATCACTGGAAAAGCAAGCGTGCCGATTTCGCTATCGATTGATCGCGGACGAACCTGGCAGGACGGAGGTGTGCTCGACAGACGAATCGATTTAACCGATCTTGCCAAAGGGCACCGGCAGTACTGGCTTCGCATCGAGGCCGGTGCGAGTCGCCTCGCTGAGGCACAGTTGAGAATCACGACGATTTGCCAAGCGAACTCGTCGATCATTCCCCGCCTGGCCGACAACGGATCACGCGTCGAGTTCAAAGCATCGGGCCGGGCGATCGCGAGTGCTGGCCCGAACATCGCTCAAGCCGAGACGCATCGCATTGCCGGCGCGTTCGATTCACCGCGAGTGACACTGGAACTCGCCGCCCCTCGCAACTCAGCCGCCGTCGCCGTCTATGCCGCCGCACACGTCGCGTCTTCGAATCCACCCTCTCCCGAAATCGCCTACAACGTCGATTGCTCCGCAGACAAAGGCAAGTCATGGCAGCCGCTCGTGAGTGACTGGCGAATAACCCGACAGGGCCAGGAACCAGCAGACTTCTGGTCGCAGAGTTTTTGTTGGGGATCAACCGAACTCAGTAATATCCTGCAGCCGATACAAGTCCGTTTCCGAAACGACGGCGGCAAGCGGTATCGCCGCGCCGAGATCCACTTGCTGTATCGAGTTATCGAGCAAGACGCCACTCGAGTCACATTCCATTGGCAAGACGACATTGGAGCTCACACGGCGTCACACGACTTCGGGCCGGATGGCACCGATTCGACGTCAGCTAACTGGCAGCTGCCGACCGGCAAAGACGTCAACACTTTGTGGGTCGAATACCAGCCGATTTCCGAGTGACGATATCGACTGCACGCGCCGGTACGTCAGCGAGGCTGATGCAGCTTTATTGTAGAACAATTGTCCTCAATTGTTCCTCAACGCCGAACTCGCGAAGCGGGTAAAACAATTGAGGACAATTGTTCTACAATGACTTGCGTCGCAAGTTCCTTCAGTGAAAGGATTGGAAAGCTGTACGGCCTCTAAAGGCCAGGGCTACTAGCCAAGGGACTGCGAATTCGACGTGTTATGATGTCGCTGCCCGACCATCCCGCACCGGCCCGAGAGACTTACGCATGATCCGAAGATCCATTTTATTCGTCTGCATAGTGTTTGCGGCTATCTCGTCCGCGTCAGCAGCCGTAACGAGTATCACGATTACGGAACGCGAACCGTACGAGCAGGGTAAGGTTATCGAAGGTGTCGGACCCTACGAGTGGATTCGTGGGCGGGTTGAATTCGCAGTTGATCCAGCAGTCGATGCGAACGCGACGGTTATTGATCTCAAGCTTGCGGCGACTAACAGTGTGGGACTCGTCGAGTTCTCGGCGGACCTGGAGATTTTGGCACCGGCGGATCTCGCGAAGTCGAATGGTGCGATCCTGTACGATGTCAACAATCGTGGCAATCACGTTTGCCTTGGTCAGTTCAATGGCGGAGGAGGTGACGACTTTCTACTGCGGCAGGGATTCATCGTGATCTGGAGCGGATGGATCGCCGAGCTTCTACCTGGAGGCGGGCGATTGCAGTTGGATGCTCCGATCGCCACAGACGACGGGAAACCGATCATCGGAATCGTGCGAGCCGAATTCGTTTCAGATCGGCCAGCCGATCGATATCAAATATCACACTTCGGAAATCACGGCAGTTATCCTCCCACGGAAAAGGGGCTCGCCGAAGCGGTGTTCACGAGGCGGCTGAACGAGACCGATACGCGGGTGGTGATTCCACAATCGCAGTGGAAATGGCATCGCGAGTATGTCGAGGCCGATGGCCGACGTTCGCTGCTGCCGAAGTCAGAAATCGAGATCGCCGGTGGCATTCAACCAGGCTTCATCTACGAACTGGTTTACGAAGCTCAAGGGCCGATCGTGCATGGCCTGGGTCTGGCCGGCATTCGCGACTTGATCAGCCATTTCAAACATGCCGAGTCGAAGCAAAACCCGCTGCGAGTCGACGGCAATCCGGCAGCTCGATTCGCGTATGGCTTCGGTGTGTCGCAGAGCGGCCGTTGTCTGAGGCAGCTGTTGTACGATGGTTTCAATGCCGACGAGCAGGGGCGAATTGTCTTTGATGGATTGATGCCGCACGTCGCGGGAGGCGGCATGGGTTTCTTCAATCACCGGTTCGCTTCGCCGACACGGCACAACACACAGCACGACAATCATCTTTATCCAGTTGATGTGTTCCCGTTTACCTATGGCCGATCACGCGATCCGTTCACCGACCGCGAGGACGGAATTCTGGCGCGCGCTCAAGCGACCGGAACTTGTCCCAAGATCATGCACACGCAAACGTCTTCCGAGTATTGGCACCGGGCCGGGTCGCTGGTTCACACGAACCCAGAAGGAACACTCGACGCCGAGCTTCCGGAGTGTGTTCGCATCTATGCGATCGGCGGAGCCCAGCACGGTCCCGGCAGCGGACTGGTTCAAAGAGGCGGCGACGGTCAGCTGCCTCGCAACCCAACCGACTACCGTCCGCTGATGCGCGGACTGCTGATCGCGTTGGTGGCTTGGGTTCAAGACGACACCGCGCCGCCGACCAGCGTCTATCCGAAACTCGCTGACGGTACGCTGGCCAATTGGGCACAGCAGGACAGCGGCTGGCGAGCGCTTCCTGGCATTCGCTACCCGACCGTCATTCACGCTCCAGAGTTCGTCAACCGCGGATCTGAATTCCTAACGCAACGCCGCACGAACATCGAACCGCCACTACGAATCGGCAGTTACGGCGTACGAGTCCCAGCTTACGGTGACGACAACAACGAGCGCGGCTGCTTACTGCTACCAACTATCGCCGAGCCAGTGGCTACTCTCACTAGTTGGAACTTGCGTTCCCGCGAGATCGGTGCGGAAAGCGAGCTATTGAGTCTGGCTGGCGGCTACATTCCACTACCCGCGACTCGTGAAGCCAGAGAACACACCGGCGATCCAAGATTGTCACTGTCGGAACGGTACGCAAATTTCGACGACTACCTCGCCAAGTACCAATCGCACGTCAGCCGCTTGATCGATGATCGATACGTACTGGAAGAGGATCGCCTGAGGCTGGAGCAACTGGCGCGAGCACATCGTGGGTTGTTCGCGGAATGAGATCGGATCAATGATGCCGGGAGCGTTCAAGCCTGACTGATTTCGGCGTGCCACTGGCTCTGCCAGTACCTGTGGGCTTTGGGGGCGATATCGACTTATGTGCCAAGCGGATTTGACGGCGATGACAATTCAAGTAGCGCAGCGATAACGGCACTGGCACAGCCAGGTGGCACACGGTTCACCGTACTAGCCGCCCGCTGTAGATCATGACCGCTATCCGCAATTCCCACAGAATCCTGGAGAAGCCTGCCAGTGCCGTTGTGGTTAGGCGTGAGCATACCGATCAACCGGTATTTCGATCGTACGCTGTGACGGCACGTTTCCGCGACCGATTTCCGCGACGCGGCGGAGAACGGACGCGTCGAAATAGCGGCTGCCGCATTTGTCGCACACGCCGATCGGCACATCCTCGAGAATCACGAAGTTGCCTTTGTGTCGAAGTGCTTCGCGCTCGACGACGCGAGTCCGGACGGTGCCGTCGCAATGCTCACACGCAAAATCATACATACTTCACCTCACTCGATTTCATAGGCATGTTCCGACATCGAATATCGATGGTCGAGGATCGCATTGCGAATACGCTCAAGGTCTTTGCTAGCCATACCCATATCCTAATCCAGCCTCTCCCTCGACTTAAATCGTAGAACAAGCAGGACGCTGGTGCTATGACAGACCTACATGCAGGGCGTGAAGAACTGACGGAGAGACCTTAAAACAACGCAGCCATCGCCTTCAACCCGGCCTCGGACACAAAGTAGTTCAAATGATGGCAGATCACGTTTTGCTTCGTGGGTGCGGGCGTGCGGTCGTTGGCGATACCGCAGATGCTGTCGTCGCTGACCGCGATGTCGTGTCCGGCGTCTTGATACAGCGTGTCGAACACAATGCCTCGCCCGACTTTGGCAATCAATTTGGCCATCAGTTGATCGGTCGATTCGTGATAGTCGCGAATGTCGCCCGCCACGATCGTGTAGGGAATGCCAGGGTCGGCGCTGGCGTTCAGCGTCTGGATGAATTCGGAAGTCGGATTCATTTGCTCCAATGTGGGACTGATTTTCTTGGATCGATTCAGCAGGTAGACCAACGCTCCGCCATACGGCGCAATGGCCGGGAATGTGTTGATGGCCAGCGTGGTGAGCACGCCGGAGAGCTGTCGAGCCGCGTCGATCTTGCCAAACGGCGAGCCGACGTTCGGGGTGCCGAACATGACTAGATGATCGACCACTTTGTTGCCTGCTTCGCGTTCGATGAACCAGCGCGAAACTAAGCCGCCCATCGAATGCACGATCAGCGTCAGTCGCTTGTCGTCCTCCGCGTGAAGTCCGGCGGCGGCGAGTTGCTTCTTCAGCAAGACAGCGGTCTCGGAAATCGGCGTGCTGAGATTTTCGTAATCGTAGGTCAACACCAAATCGAATTTCTGATCAACGCTCTTGCCGTCCGCGTCCGTGGCTAACTTCAAGCCCTCGACGATCCCGTCCGTGTCGCCAATGATCCCATGCACCAACAACAAGACACTTTTTGCCGCCGCAACTTTGTCAGCCACGCCGCTGCGATGCCGCTCGAAAGTCCCGTCAGACTTGTACTCGATCCAGCCGAGCTGGTTGACGTTTTCGCGCCGCAAATACGTCTTGAAAAAGTACAGCTTTAATGCCCCGCCTAAACTGCGGCGAGTGTCTGGGATCGCGGGAAGGTCGCGGATGCTGACGAGCGTCTTGCCTTCGTTGTCCTGCGAGGGATCGCCGACTAGCAGGATAAAGTCGCCGTCAAACGCCAGCGGCAAAATGAACTCGCCCTCCTCAAGCTTGACGTCTAATTCGATTTCCAGCGGATTGTCCTTGAGCGTCTCCGGATTCTGGATGTCGGTCAGCTCCAGAATGCTTTCGTTCTCGCCGCGAGTGTCGGAGAAGTTCAGCAACTTCATGTCTTGGCGTTCGAGCACTCGATAGATGTCCGAGCCGGTCCCGACACCACGCGTCGCCGACTGCGCGGCGCACAGGCTTACGTTGGCTTTTAGCGAGGGATGCCCCTTGATCGTGATCTTGCGGTGGGCCAGCGTCGTATCGTTCGCGGTGACGCGATCGAGTTGCCGGACGAGCTTGATGTGCAGATCTTTCGTAAACCACTCGTTCTCATGAACTAGCTTCTTTCGTGTTTTGCCGAAGCTCAGGCCTTTGGTGCCCCGCGTTTCACGAGGGACAAATATCTTGCCAATCTCGATCGACTCTTGTCCAAGCAGGAAGTCGTCGACTTCCTCGGTGCTGACGATCAACTTGAAGCTGTGTGTCGCCTCGTCACCATCCGTTTCATCGAGGCAGAAATTAACGATGGTCTCTCCCATCGGAGTGAGCGTGAACGGTGCGTCGGTAGGCTCAACACGCTCCTTGTAAAGGACGGTGACTCCAAAGTCGTCAGCAAGATGAACTAACAGAAAATGAAGCGGCTGAGCCGAACGGTTCTCGGAAATCAACTTGCCGCGAACTTCCGCCCACTCTTCGCCCTCTTTGCAGATGTCGAGCGTGATCTGGCAACCGGGGTATTTATGTAGCTCGTTCTCGTCATCGTCCACTTCGCAGAACATAAACGGCACATCATCAGGATTCATCTTCGTCGAGTGATTCTGCAACTGGACGGCGCGCTCCCAGGCGGCGACTTGCTTCAGAATCGCGAACATGTAGTCAGCGGCAGCCTTCGTATAGCCCTTGGCTCCTTGGATCAGCTTGCCGGTCTCGCGCAGCTTCAGCAAGTAGCAATCATCCTCCGCGCTCAACGTAAAGCGAGCCCCTTCCGGCATGCTTGTCAGCAAGGCAAAGCCCAGCGAGCGATCCTCCGAGTCCGCCAGGAATTTTTCGAATGACGCCGCACCGATGGGATCACCCTCCAGAAACGCAGCCAGCGGCGGGACAGGCAGGCTCGTGATCTCGGCTTGATAACGCGTGGACGGATCTGCGTCGATATCGAGCAGTTCCAACTCGCTTTTCTGGGGACCGACTTGAGTCGTCGCGGCATGTCCGGCCAAGTGGGCTTGATCCGATTCAGGAAATAACGCCAGCTCGACTTTCTTGTCGGGATCGCTGGGCAGACCGTGCAGCGCGCCGCAGTCAACTCGCCAGCTGTCGTTCTTGAAGTAGACACTGTAGCGACGAGCAGCGTGCGAAGACGGGCCGCCGAGGAATCCGGCATACGCGTTGAAACTGCGGTAGGTCTCGAACTGTGGGTCTTGATTATCGGCGCGCTTGCGTACAGCGGCGCGACAGCGGACGAAGAGGTCGGCGTAAGAGATGTCCGTACCGGGCTTGCCCAACACTTCGAGCAGCGTGCTCGTGAACACGCCGCTTTGGTCTCGGCCTTCCCAGGCCTTCTGAATGCGTTGACACGCGGCGAGCAAGATGTGGCGGCTGGGCGGGATCTCTAGCGACGTGCCGCGCTCGCTTAGCGCCGAGTAGTAGCCGTCCAGATAACTTTCCAACGGTCGCTCGTCGAACACTTCGTGCGTCTGGCGTGCCTTGAGCTGGGTAAAATCATCGGCGCTGCGCGTCGCAGAACCGCTGTGGCAGCAATCGAGGATCACGGCGATGTGCGGATCGTTCTTCGCCAACTCGGCCAACAAGACCGCCAACTCCTTGTCCGCCAAGTCGAAGCCGCCGGGCTCGCGGCTGTCAAAGCAGACCAGCCCTTCGTCCTTGCCATCGGGATAGAACTGCTTGAAGGCTTCGGCCGATTTCGATCTCGCCCCATGACCGCAGTACTGAAAGACAACCACATCGTCCGCTGTGGCTTGGCCCAAGTGCGAGCGGAACTGCTTGATGATATTCGCGCGCGTGGCGTCCGCATCTTTGAGAACTTCGATACGAAGTCGGCCGCGATCGAAGTTGTCCGTCAAGTATCCATGGAAATGATCGACGTCGTTTAGGCAGCCGTGCAAACCACCAACATGCGGCCCATAGTTGTTGATCCCAACCAGCAAAGCATAGATGTCTCGTGCCATGCAAACCCTCCTTCGTGTTGGAGTGAAATCCCGCCGGTGCCTCTGTAAAATGCGAGCTGCGGATTGTAACGTATCCGTTCCCCCGATTCGATCAACCTTTGGCTTTCGTTAGCCAGCGGTCAAGCTGATTGGCAAAGGCTTGCTTATCTTTGGCGCTGAAGTTCGTCGGTCCGCCAGTAATCTGGCCGCCGCCACGAAGTTCGTCGAGCATGTTCCGCACGGTAAGTCGCTCGCCAACATTGTTATCGGTATACAACTCGCCGCGCGGATTCAGAGCCTGCCCGCCCTTGGCGACCACATCCGCCGCCAACGGGATGTCGGCGGTGATGACCAGATCGCCGGGCTCGGTCAACTCGACGATCCGCCGGTCGGCAATGTTCATGCCTGACGAAACGAGGATGCTATCGATGAATTCCGACTTGGGTGTGTACATGTTCTGGTTCGCAACCAGAGTGACTTTCACCTGCCTGCGTTTCGCGGCACGGAACAGCAGCTCTTTGATTTCACCCGGACACGCATCCGCGTCGACCCACACCTGCATGGAATGCCTCGAAGATTGCAAATTAAGTTTGTAGGATGGGCGATCCTGCCAATCCTATCTTGACGGTCTAACCAATGTTCGTGGTAGCGCCAGGCAAATCGTCGGTCGGCATTCCATCGGACCTGCCGAGGACACGATTCATGCGGGCAAGAACCTCGGCCAGCCGCTCGCGGTCGCCACCGGGCACCTCTGCCGCGGCCCAGCCACGATAACCGACTTCTGTCAAAGCTTTCCGCACGTCCGCCCAATCGACCGCTCCGTCACCGATCGGTGCCATCTCGCGGCTTCCTTTAACACGATCCTTCACGTCCAGCTTACGGAGACGAGTGCCGAGAACTCGAATCCATTCCGCCGGCTGACTGTACAGAACGTGGTTGCCGATGTCGAAGTGAACGCCGACCCATGGGCTGTTGATTTCGTCAATGTACTCGGCGAATAGCTTTGGTTCGATGCAAAACCCATTGCCAACGTTCTCGATCAAGATGCGGACGTTCAGTTCTTCCGC
The DNA here is from genome assembly GCA_963204995.1 of Planctomycetota bacterium. Classification (GTDB taxonomy): domain Bacteria; phylum Planctomycetota; class Planctomycetia; order Pirellulales; family Pirellulaceae. The sequence continues at coordinate 11,705 of CAUJKL010000495.1, forward strand.
GAGCGGAATCAATCGACGGATATCCGCGATCGAACGTTTCCAAACATGGTCATGGTTTTCATGCTCGGAGTCAGTCACTTTGCCAGGCACGAGCAACACCGAATCAGCTCCGACTGTATGCGCGTCGCGCATCGCAGTCTGCATGTTCTTCAACGCCTGGGCACGTACCGAGTCATCAGCGTCCGAGTGGCGGATTTGCCAATGCGTTGCGTTCACGATTCCCTCGATCGGCAGCCCGACTTGCTCACTCGCCCCCATTGCCTCGGCCTTGTCGACGCCGTCGGGGCTGTCGAGTTCGATCCCGTCGTAGCCAAGGTCTTTCACAAGTCGGAACTTATCGAGCACCGTGCCGTCGATCTTGATCATGTTCCACTTCAGTGACTTGTAGATGTGCCGACCGATCTCGGCATTCGGTTCGTTTGCGTCAAGTTGTGCAATCGTCGATACGAAGGCGGTCGCGCAAGTTGTCTTCACGAACGTACGTCGAGTAATCATGAAAGCTTCTCCTCACGCCAGCGTCGGAATACCAAACAGGCTTTCGATACCGATCTTCGCCGTATCAGTCCTACCAGAATAGCAGAGAAAAGCGGGGCGGCGTGGTTTCTCCCAAGACCAAGGCTCCCGCAGGGCACTACGATCATGTCCT